>JACDHA010000004.1:0-27500 GCA_013821315.1 Candidatus Dependentiae bacterium
ATTAGTTACTTTAATAGTATAAGTACCTTGTTGTCCTGCAATAAAGTTTGAGCTTGCTGTTTTTGTAATATTTAATACAGGAGCTTGGGGTGTAACAATAGCACTACTTGTTTTATCTGCTGTTGCTGTATCATTGTATCCAGGGACAGCCGTTACTGTTGCAGTATTTGTAATATTAGCAGTAGTTATTGCTCCATTTACCATCACAGTAATAGTAAAACTTGTTGTTCCACCACCAGTTAAATTATTGCTTGCAGTATCTAATGTTGCAGTAACTACTTGTCCAACAGCATTTACAGACCACCCTGTACCAGTACCACTCACAAAGCTAAGACCTGCTGGCAGTACGTCACTTACGGTAATTATGCCACTAGTAATAGTGCTTGGCCCATTATTTTTTATGGTAATTGTGTAACTAGCACTTTGACCTGCAACAAATGAGGTTAGTGCAGTTTTTGTAATTGCTAAATCAGCCTTCGCTAGAGGATTAACCTGTGTTATAGCTGTACTAGTACTATTAGCAGGTATAGTATCAATAGCATCTGAGGTAGCTATCGCAGTATTAGTAATAGAAACAGGACCATTGGTTGCTCCATCTGGTGCAGCACCAGAAAAGAGTAATGTTGTAGAGGCACCTTGTGCTAAACTGCCAATAGTCCACGTTAACAGGTTTCCTGCTACAGAGACTGATTGACCAGCAGGCACTACTGAGCTTGTAGGTACAAAACCTGTTGGAAGTGTATCATTAACACGAGTGTTGGTTGCATCACTTGGTCCATTGTTAGTCAGTACCAGCGTATAAGTCAGAGAATCGCCAACATTAATTTGATCTGTGTTAGCTGTTTTTACAATTGACAAATCAGCTTGAGTTGTAACAGTGGTTATCGGCATAGAAGTACTTGTGCTCACTACAGCTGTGTTAGTGGTAAGTGTATTAGGTGCTATGCTTGCAGCAATATCTACTGTAATAACAAGATCAGAAGTGATAGCTCCGCCACCATTAAGTGAATCATTATAAGTTGCTGTAAATCCTGTGTTGGTACCAAAAGGTACAACGGTCCACCCTGTTCCTGCAGCACTTACAAAAGTAATGTTTGCAGGTAAGGTATCGGTTACCATAAAGCCACTTACTGGGGCTGTTCCTTGATTAGTTACTCTAATAGTATAAGTGCCTTGTTGCCCTGCAATAAAGTTTGAGCTTGCTGTTTTTGTAATATTTAATACAGGAGCTTGGGGTGTAACAATAGCACTACTTGTTTTATCTGCTGTTGCTGTATCGTTGTATCCGGGTACAGCTGTTACTGTTGCGGTATTTGTAATATTAGCAGTAGTTATTGCTGCATTTACCATTACCGTAATAGTAAAACTTGTTGTTCCACCACCAGTTAAATTATTGACTGAAGTATCTAATGTTGCAGTAACAACTTGTCCAACAGCGTTTACAGACCACCCTGTACCAGTACCGCTCACAAAGCTAAGACCTGCTGGCAGTACGTCACTTACGGTAATTATGCCACTAGTAATAGTGCTTGGCCCATTATTTGTTACGTTAATTGCGTAGCTAGCATTTTGACCTGCAACAAATGAGGTTAGTGCAGTTTTTGTAATTGCTAAATCTGCGCTTGCTTGTACTGGATCGGTAAAAACTGAACTAGCTGTTGGAGTAACAGTACTTGTATTTACACCTATGGTATTGCTAGCTGTAGGTGTTGCATTAGCAGCTATATCAACTGTTACGTCAAAGGTAAGTGATTGACCAGCGGTAATTGTATTAGCATTTAGTGCTCTGAATGTAGTGTTTGAAACATTTGTAGAAGTTATAGTAAAGCCATTATTAAATTGATTACTAGGGCTTAAAGTAAAGCCAATTGGTAGTGTATCAGTTACAAAGATACCTGTTACATCGCTACCACTTATGTTAGTTACACTTACTCTATAAGTGCCTTGTTGCCCAACTATAAAAGGATTTAGAGCAGACTTTGAAATAACAAGTGGTGTGCCTGTAGCAGTAACTGTTACTAGAGCTGTAGCTGAAGGGCTTGGATTAGGATTAAATTCGTCTTCGGTTACCGTAACAATGTTTTGATAGATACCAGCTGTTGCAGGTGCACTACCAGTTAGTGTTAAAGTAGCATTTGCTCCTGAAACTAATGCTCCTACATTCCAAACAAAACTGCCCGTTCCTCCAGATGCAACCGTTCCTTGGCTTGGTGCAGAGGTAAAGGTATAACCTGCAGGTAAATCAGTATCGGTTACTTGAACATTTGTAGCTTGATTAGGCCCATTGTTAGTAACAACAAAAGTATAGGTTAATCCCGAAGCTCCAGTGGCTATAGTAGTTGGGTTTACTGTTTTGGTAACGCTTAAATTAGCTGAAGGGGTAACGGTACTTGTAATAGTAACAGTAGGAGTTCCATCGCCACCACCTGAAGCTGATGCTGTATTTGTAGCGGATGCTGTAGCTGTAGGGGCTATAGTAACGTTAACAAAAAACTGAGCCGTGCCTCCATTTGGAGCAAGGGACCCAGTTATTTGTGCGGTAAACCCATTAGCTGTACCTATTATAGCGGTTGCACCACCATTATCAGCTGTTGCTGCAAAGGTAAAGCCACTTGGTAGAGTGTCTGTTACTGTTATAGTGCCTGATGTAGGTGCATGACCTACATTAGTGACCGTAAGCTGGTATTGCGCTGGTTGTCCAACTATAAGATTTCCAATAGGAGCTTTATTTATAGTTAAAACTGGAGCTGCGTTATTAGCGATAGTTACTGTGCCGATATTGCTGCAACCACAGCTTGAACCTGATGAACTATTTTGGATAACTTGATAAGTAAAGTTATCAATAGCAGGAACAGGGGTTCCTGGCGTGGGAGTATAAGTAAAAATTGTATTTGTTGTTGGAACGGTATCTTGATTTGCTGGAGTTAAAGTCCCTTGCGTAGGGTTAGTTACTATTTGTACTAATGGCGTAGTGCCTGCACATGCGGCACTTGCATGAATATGTGTTGATAAATCGATAGTTATAGGATTGTTTTCTGTTGTTGTTACGCTAAAGCTATCAACTGTAGGAGAAGCTATACGCGGAAGACTGTTTATTTCGCGGCCACCATTGGTCTCTGCAATACCAAATCTATCACAGGAAGCCCAAGCAAGTGCTGCAACGTTACCAGTATTTAATGCACTATAGCTGCTTACCAAGCTAGCTGGTGTTGCAGCAGATACAATAGGATCAAATCGGTATATATTAAAGATTTGACCATTATTATCCGTAGCAAAATATTTACCATCAGGTGACCAAGCTATAACGGTGCCACCACTACCACTTAATCCACTAATCGTTTGTACTAGGGCTAATGCTTGCGTAGAATAATTAAATTGATAAATATTAATAGTGCCATTGCCAAAGCCTACAGCAATATAGCCCGTTTCTTGACCACTGAGAGTATAAATCGCAGGTGACCAAGCTACATATTTTACACTTCCTGTTAAAGTAGTTGTAGGTGTTATAGCTGATCCTATAGAGCTAGAAGTATAAGGATATACTTGTAGAGTGCTACCCGAAATAGTTGTATCAGTGCCTACAGCAATATATTGTATGCCTAAGGCTCTTATGGGAGAAAATGATACACTATTAATAGTAGCAGGTATAATTTTAGTTGCTGGAGATGCAAAGGGGTTTCCTTGCGTTGTGTCATAAATATAAAGGTTGGTATTTCCATTATTGCTTGTTGTTCCCGCTGCTAAATGGCTATCACAAGAGAAATCAAGACCATTAATTCTATTTGATACCGTTGTGGTATTAGTCACCGCAGTTGATTGAGGTGTAGAAGTTAAACCTGCATATAAATTAAGTGTGGTACCTACACCAACAGCAAGGCACGATGAAGGAGCCCATGCTATCGCAGTGCCGCCATTATTTTCTAGTAAATTTATATTAGAGCCAAAACCTGAAGGCATAGTAGGTGTAATAATAACTTTCCCTTGACTTTGACCGGATTGCTGTAGATTAATAGCTGCTATAAAAGTAGCATCTTGATTAAAGATTAAGCGCTGACTTTGGCTGCTTAAACCGTTTGTATCGCTTATTATATTTGTTAGGGTTCCTGGTTGTAAGTCAGCAAAGCAAACACACGCATTGGGGCTACAGGTTGCAATGCATGCACGTGTAACTGTTTTTGAGTAAGAAGTTTTAGTGTTTGTGTGTTCACAAAATGTATTTGTGCTAGTAAGCATACCAAGTAGAGTTAACGTAAAAAAATACCAAGCAACTAGAGACTTAGATAGTGTGTGAGAAGTGGTTTTCATATACTTTGTCCTTTTTTAATAGAAATTAATATGCCAGAAATAGGGTAATGGAATTTGTTAAAAAACAGTTATGTTGTAGGTTTTTTTCTGAAATTATAGTAAATGCAGTACCTGTTTAGTTGCTTGTAATTTAAAATCTACTACTAAGCAAGTAAGCTTTCTGTACACTATAAAAACTTTTAAAAAATAATACTAGAGATAGACAAAATATTTGTTAGTAATAACACTACAAATTAGATTTTTTGGTATATATACTTTAATTATCAGCCTTATGAGCAGAAGTATATTTGTTATATAAGCTTAGTGAATTAGTAATAAGACAATCAGCAGTAACTGTGTTTGTTGAACCTAGGGTAACAGCTTTTGGTTTTACGAGTGTTATATAGGTATTTTTGAGGTTTTTATAATTATAGTGTTCTACCCACTTTCTGCCACCTTGAGCTTTTTTTAAATAAAGTTGGTAATTATTAAAGACAGCTTTCATTGCTTGACTAACATGAGAGAGCTTGCATACAGAATATGAGCCGACAGTTTCTTTTAAATGGGGATAATAAGCTGGTATTGTAATTTGAGCAGCTACGGGGCAAATAAAACCGGAATTACAAAGAGTTGATTGTGAGCTATTATCTACTGCGATAACAGGTATGCCTAAAGCAAGTGATTCGCGTCCTTGTAGTGAGTATCCTTCACCTTTAGATACTGATATGTAGCAATCAAATGAACTCATAAACGCTGTATAATCCTGCCAGGATAGTTTATTAGCGGTAATTTCAACGTTAGTTAACCCAAGTTTTTTTATATGTGCTTTAAGTTCATCTAGTAATGGGCTTTGGTTTCTACCGTTAATTTTGAGTGTAACTTGTGGATTATTTTTAAAAGCTTGCGCAAAAGCGTCTAGAAGCATTACATGATTTTTGCGTGGATCAAAAGCTGCAGTAGTAGCAAATACGAATGGCTTATGAGAAGTTGCCTTTACGGGCTGCTCTAAAAATTCATCAAGGTACATTGCTGGAGGAAGAACAAAAATGGGTAAGGTTACCCCAGATTTTTGGTATACGCTTACTAAGCATTTGTCTGGTACTATAAGAGCATCAAAAGTGCTGTTAAATATTTTCACCCATGATTTAGGTATAGTATTAGACTCAAACTTGGTAAAAGCAAGTTTTATAGTACTTTTAGGTAGTTGTTTATAAAATGTATCAGGCACGATATCGAAATTATTGGTAACTACTACATCGGTAAATAAGGCTACTTTATACTTTGCTACACGATCATAAGAAGTTAAAATAGTTTTAATTCTTTCAGGCACATCAGTTAGATCTAAGTCTTTAATGCCACCTCGGGTGTTAATAAAGCCTAAAGATACAGCGTCTTTAAGGCAATCACAAAGTGTTATTGGCTGACGCCCCATACCATCAGCGAAATTTACAAAGCCTACAATAACTGCGTCATAGTTAGTTTTTTTGGGATATAGTTTTAGGTAGGTACTTACTGTTTCTTGTAAAGGGCCATATGGTCGGGCTGGTTGCCGCATATCGTTGTCTAGTTGTCGTTGCGCAAGTTCATCGAGAGCTAAAGCAGGATTATGCGTATGATCTTGCATAGCGCTCGTATTCCACTGAGTACCATAAATGTAATTGAGGCGCTTTGCTCCATTGGCTGGCCCTTTTATAGAGAGGCTCCCAAAAGTGTAATTTTTAAGCGGAAATAACTCTTCAGGGCGTATATAAATTGGCCCGCCATCCCGTTTTCCCCAAATAAAGGGGTTATCAGTGGTACTATACTGATGATAGAGATTGTTGTTTTTTTCATGCATTAAAAAAATATCTAAATAAGGGTAGAGTTTATTTGTGCCTGGAATTTCTGTGCCATCAAGTGGATATATAGTGTAGCCATAAGCAGTTTTTCCAAGACCGTATCCTAAATAATCAAGTGTAGGTTTAAGAGCAAGTAACTGCGCTTCTTGCTTGTTGTTTATACAAATATCAAGATCATCATCCCAGGGGATAATGCCGCCATGCCTAACAGCGCCTAAAAGAGTCCCGAAGTTACACCAATACTCAAGTTCTTCTTCTTGAAAAAGCTCATGAATATCTTTCATAATTTGGTAAAGTTTTATAATAGTTTTGCTTTCTGTATAATTAAAAGAAGCTACGCCGTGAGAGCAAAAAAGCAATAAAAAAAAGAGCAACAATCTCATGTTCAAGAACCTATACTAAGATATTTATTATAGAGCTTTTTAGAGTTAGTCATAAGGTATTCTGCAGTAATGTGATTGTATTTGCCAAAGACAACTTGTTTAGGCTTAATAAGATTCAGATACAGTGGCTTGAGGTTTTTGTACAAATACTGTTCTGACCATTTTCTGCCCAGATGAGATTTTTTTAAATAAGTACTATAGTTATTATACACTTCTTTAAGAGCCGTTACTACGGATTGTTTAGAGCAATTAAAGTTGTAGCCTATTTGTTTTTGCAAGTGAGGATAATAGGCAGGTGTACGATGAGGGCTAGCGATTGCGTATACATAATTACTGTTGCATATCGTAGTCTGACCTGTGTTATTGGAAACAATACAAGGAATGCCAAGCGCTAAAGATTCACGCGGTGCTATACTAAAACCTTCACCTTTAGATAAAGACACATAGCAATCAAGCGATGACATAAAGTCTACGTAGCCACTCCAGGGTAGGGGATTGAATGATATGCTAATAGTAGTAGCTTTAAGCTGAGCTATTTTTTGCTGTATTTGTTGTATGTAGGCTGTATCGCCACACCGGCCATGTAACTTAAGCTGTATGTTTTTCTTATTTTTAAACGCTTCTGTAAACGATTCTATAAGTAGCAGTGTATTTTTTCTGTCACAAAAAGTGCCTGCGTTTCCAAAAGTAAATACAGCTCCAGGGCCATTTTTAAGTGGTTTAGCCAGAAAGTCTTCTAAATAAACGCCCAAGGGCACAACAAAAAGTGGTATAGTAACACCTGATTTTTTATATATATCAACTAAAAAAGAGTCTGGGAGCACTGCAGCATCAAAATAGGTATTAAGTATTGCAGGCCAACTTGCCGGCACAGAGGTACTCTCAAACATCGTATACGCTAATTTTATAGTACTTGCAGGCATAAGCTTATAATAAAGCTCCGGGCGTTCAGAATTGCCATTTATTAAAACATCTTCTAAAAGGGATACTGAGCTTGTAAATGAATCTGGAGATTGTTGAATAATAGTTGCTACAGGTAAGGGTACATCATCAAGTAAAGGCTTAAAATAATGAGCGCGCGTATTTTTAAAATTAACAGATACGCTCTCTTTTAAACAATCTATAACACCAATAGATTGGCGACCTATACCATCGCCAAATAAAATAAATCCTACTACAGTCAAATCAAAGTGCGGTTGAGTAAGGGCTTGTGCAGACAAAAAAGACAGTGAAAAAGAGATAAAAAAAACACTCTTAAAGTGCTTTGTAGTCTTTTTTAACACTGCAGTTCCCCTTTTATACAAGTAGGTAAATATAAAATTATCTAAATCACTAAGCTTACTCTAGTAAAGAACGTATAAAAAATAAAGAGCTAAAGATCCAGCGACTGCTGCATTAAGACTTTCTGTGCCGCCTGGCATAGGCAGACTGAGCAGTAAATCACACTGTTTTTGCCATTCTAGAGGTAAACCCTGCGCTTCGTTGCCTACAACTAAAAGTAAATTAGTATGAGCAACTTGTGTAAGTTCTCGTGGTGTGCTGCCTCCGCTGACTACTAATGCACAGAGTTGCAAGTTTCTTTTAGAGCCAACTAATGCATTCCAGGTGCACATAAATAACTTTACTAAGCCTATAGTGCCTGCTGAAGATTGAATAACTTTTGGACTCCAGGGATCGGTACCCTCTACTATTATAACAGATCTAACTGCGCATGCAGCTGCAGTGCGTATAAGCGTTCCCATATTGCCTGGATCGTTTATTTGAGCAAGTACTAGTCCTGATGTTAGTTGTGCTAAATTACGTGGTTGCGGTGGCGTAAATATTGCAAGTAAACCACTAGGAGTAACTGCAGCACTTATTTTAGCCATAACTTCAGGTGATACGAGTATAGTATCGTGAGCATTAAGCGTGTAAGCATGTTCTCGTTGTTCTTCTGTAATATACAGTCTATCAAGGTGAATACCAGCTTCTTTAAGCGTTGTGATAGTACGCAATCCTTCAGCAAATGTTTGATTGTGCTCTTTGCGTGCTTTTGCTATGTGAAGGCGGACTATATGCTTAATTTCAGGGTTATTTAAAGAAGTTATAGAGCGCATACTACTAGATATCTCCGTTTAAAATACTGGTTCTATAATTTTTCATAAGCTGAATCATAAAATATAAATTATGAATAGACGCTAAAGTTAATCCAGCAGATTCATGTGCTTTAAATAAATGGTGTACATAAGAAAGAGTGTAGTTCTGACACGTTGGGCACCCACAATTTTTATCTATAGGTTCGTAGCAATCACGATATTTAGTCTGAAGTATTTTAACGTCACCGCGTGAAGTAAAGAGAAGACCATGCCGAGCGCAACGTGTAGGGTGTGAACTATCAAAAGTATCAATACCTAAGCGAACGCAAGCATCAACTGATTCTAGGTCACCAATGCCAAGCAAATGATTAGGCTTATCTTCTGGCAGTAAGGGTACCGTATACAAGAGCATATCGGTCATCTCTTGACGATTTTTGCCTAAACTGCCGCCAATTGCAAAGCCATCAAACGGTAACTGAGAAAGTGTTTTGCAGCTTAGTGCGCGAAAATCTGGGTTTATGCCACCATGAATCACGGCGTAAATAGCTTGTTGTTGCGGGTTTTTAAGGTGCTCGTTAAGTGATCTTTCTTCCCATCTATGAGTACGATAAAGCGATTTTTTAAGCGCTGCTGGATCAAAGTGATAAGGCGGCAACTCATCAAAGGGAATAATAATGTCAGCACCTAGTTTTTTTTGTGCCTGAATTGATGATTCAGGTGTAAGCAGTAAAGGGCTACCATCCCGATACGACCTAAACAATACGCCTTCTTCTTTTATCTTTACTACTGCTTGAGTATATTTTTTGGTGCCTTTACTCTTAAGCTCTTCTTTAACAGTACCGTAAGCGAGGCTAAACACTTGAAAGCCACCCGAGTCAGTAATAATAGGATACGGACGATTGATAAACTTATGAAGACCACCTGCTTGAGCAACAACATCCGCTCCCGGGTGAACCATAAGGTGGTAGGTATTGCAAAACATAAGTTGTAAGCCAAGTTGGTTTACCATTGCGTTATCAATACTTTTAAGAACGCCATTGGTGCCAACGGCTACAAAGCCAGGGGTGTCAATAATACCGTGTGGTGTATGTATGCGTCCAACGCGAGCTCGAGATTTGGTTGATTGATGCAAAAGCTCAAAACGAAAATAGTTCATAATAAGGGATTTCTTTAGTGATGTATAATCTTTTTTGAAAGTGCTAAAAATGGTGCAGCTACAGCGATAACTATAAGTTTAATAGTATAGCTTATAACAATAATTTCAAAAATAGCCGTTAGACTATCAAAGTTTCCATTAAGTTTATAAAGGCCTAAAAAACTAAATAAAACAGTGTCTACAAACTGGGTAATGGCAACTGAGCTATAGTTTCTTAAAATAAAAAAGCGGTTTTTTAAACGAGTTGATAAAAAAGCGTAAAGTCGCGTATCTAATTGTTGTACTATTAAAAATACTATAAGCGAGGCACCTATAACACGCGGCATAGGGCTAAGCAGTGCTTCAAAATGCTCTGAGGTCGTATCGAGCGCCGTAGGAATATAAGCTACTTGTAGTAAAGACATACTTGTATAGAAAAGTGAACAAAAAAAACTGACCCAGATGGTTTTTTGAGCTTCTAGGCGACCAAAGTATTCTTGAAGTAAATTAAAACCTAATGTTATACCAACAGCAAGTGAATCTGAAGAAGTAGCAGTAAACCCAAAAAGTATAATTTCTTTTGATACAAATAGGTTAACTAAGATTACTTGAACACAAATAAGTGCAATAAGAGCTTGTTTTCCTAGTTTAAGCGCTATAAGAGTTGCCGTGCTTACGCAGGCAATAGAAATAAAAAAAAGAGCTATATTTGTAATCATGAAGTTGTAAGTAAAACTAAGAAAAGAATCTGGAGGAGAGAGAGGGATTCGAACCCTCGATCCCGATTTCTCGGAATAACGGTTTTCAAGACCGTCGCTTTAGACCGCTCAGCCATCTCTCCAGCGGTATAGTAGTATAGTTTATCTAGTTCTTTAGGCAATTGCAAGATTTTATAACAAAAAGGACCGACACGAATGTCAGTCCTGCTTTGAAAGAGGGGTTGTTCTGAATATTATTTTTTAGGGGCAGTTAACGCCATTGCTGGTGGTGTAGGTGTCCATGCAGGTTTGCCGGCATATTTTCCAACACCATTAAATTCGTTTACTGCATCAAAAATTTCACTGTTAGGTAGATTTACAAAATCTGTTCGAACAAAGTTAGGTACATGATTAATCCCCTTTGCTATTTTAACCATACGGGGTAAAACTACACTCTTTTTATTGATCTGACTAGCTGCATTCTTATTGCCAGATAAGCCTATAGTTATATTATGAGTAAAGTCAAAGAGCTTATTTTTGGGGTCTTGGTTAAGTTGGCTAATTGTACCTGCATTATCAGGTTTTACTATAGCATCAATTTTTACAGGATCTTCTTGTATTATTTTATCTGCTGAATTAAAGCCAGACCATGTAGTAGACACGGGAAAGAAAAAATTAGCATCATTAGTCATGCCTGTTATTGGACTTCTCATAAAGACAATTAACCGTTTATTCGTTTTAATGAGTTCGCCAAGTGTTGGCCATAATGTAGTTTGATTTTGTACATACATATACTTAGGTAATCCAGATTGATTAAAAAGAGTTGTTAGCTCAGCATTATTATCTGTATGATCTTCTATATTAAGGGTTAAGACATCATTAGGGTTTCTATCAAGCCAATTTTTATATTTTGCTAAGAGCTCTCTAAGGGTAATGGCGGCAGGATCGATTAAACAGCCAGGATAAGGAAATAAACCACCCGTTCCGTCTTGTTTAGAACCTACTAAAGAGTTTAAGACTGGTTTGATATAAGTATCATTTAAGTATTTAAGAATATCTTTTAAAGGAGTTGCTATAGTACTAGGTAGTTTAAGTAGGTCACTTAGGCCATCTAATTTTTCTAAAGAAACCATATTATAAAAATCGCTTTTTAAGAGACCATGACAGGCATATATTTGTCTTCCAATTGAGCTCGTTTGCGGGACTGCTATATCTGTTGCTTTTTGGAGTATGGACTGGTTGATTTTTAACTGTGTAATGCGTGGATCAGCATTAAGAATTGTTTGCCAGGTTTTTCTAGCAAAATTGAGCGCAGTATTTGCTGCTGCTAAAGGGACTTGTATACTTAATTTTTGTGCTTCAAGTGCTTCTCTTTTAATTCCATAACCTATTCCTTCAGTAGCTTTAGAGCGTCCTGTTAAAGAAAATTTAGGTAACTTATTAAACGATGAGTCTAAACTAGCTATTTGGTTGTTTATACTGTTAACTTGGCTTTGAACGGTATTTTGTAAGTTGTTTACGTGTGCTTGAGCATCGTTAAGCCTTTTAAAATCACTGGCATGGGCAGTTTGAATGTTAAGGTAAGCCTTAGACAAGTCTGTTGCTAAGAGGCTACTAAGCCGTTTAAGCAAGTCGACATAGTAACCTATAATGTGTGGATAGTCATATTGCAAAGAAAATTCAAATACTCTTACGCCGTTGGCTAATTGTTGGTCAATAGTCCACTCCTGATCTGAAACTGCTGAAGGAAGGCCTGGGACAAGGGCTTTTGTGCCCATGCCAGCTGGAAGACGAGGGTTAGATCCGTAAGGCACAGATGTGGCAACTGCATCATGAGCTTCAACAAACGCAATATCATTATATCTTTTGTTGCATAATTCTTTAAAGCCATTGCACAGCTGCGCTTGTAGTCCAAAAACTACAAACTGTAGAGCAATTGCTAAAATACCGTATCTTGTATGCTTAAACATAATAACTCTTCTTTCTATTGTTAATTTAAAATTAAAAAATTAATAGATATAATATATAAATAATTATATCAAATAGAAATTACATAAATCAATAATTATCAAAGTTTATTCGGAAAGACACTTTCCTTTAGGTGGGTGATAAACCCGAGTATATAAGCTCTCTTGGCAAGGTAAATGCTTTAAGAAAGTTGATCGCTTTTATGCTTCAACTAAAACATGTAATGCTTGTGGCACTCTACAAGAGATGCAACTCAATAAAAGAATATACAGTTGCAGTTGTGGTTGGAAAGCATCAAGAGATATTAATGCTGCGTTAAATATAAAAAAGCAAGGCATAGAAAAATTAAAGGCGGCTGGATATACCCCAGATCATAACGACATGATCTGGTACCCGTGGAGGCCTGGGTGAGACTTCATCTGAAGCTCCGGTCTATGAAGCGAGAAGCCTCCTCCTTTAGGTCGAGGAGATATCACATAAGAGTAGTTTGCAGGAGAGAGAAATTTGGGCTCTCGATCCCAAATTCTTGGCATAACGGTTTCAAGACCACCGCTTTAGACCGCTCAGCAATCTGTCCACTTTAGACCGCTCAGCAATCTGTCCAGTTGTATATTCCTATAGCTTATTTATTTAGATATAATTGCAATATTTTGTATAACAAAAGGACTGACACGAATGCCAGTCCTGCTTTGAAAGAGGGGGTGTTTGCAGAGTATTTATTTTTTAGGGGCAGTTAACGCCATTGCTGGTGGTGTAGGTGTCCATGCAGGTTTGCCGGCATATTTACCAACGCCATTAAACTCATTTACAGTATCAAATGTTTCTCCGTTGGGTACATCTACAAAGTCTAAGCTAATAAAATTTGGTGCATGATTAAGAATTTTTGCAATTTTAACAAGTCGTGGGAGTAACACATTTTTAGCGTTTATCTGAGCTGCAGCTTCTGGAGATCCTGATATACCTATAGTAATATTATGGGTGAAATCAAAAAGCTTGTTTTTAGGATCTGTGTTAAGCGTGTCTATTTGAGTTGCATCTTTTACTATATTATCAATTGCTGTAGGATTCTCTCCTGTGATATTAGTTACATTGCTGTATCCAAATTTAGTTGAAACTGGAAAGAAGAAGCCTCTATCATTCATCATTCCTGTTATGGGACTATTTTTAAAAAGTACTAATCGTTTATTTGCTTTTGTCAGTTCACCTATAGTTGGCCATAGTTTAGTCTGATCCTGAAGGTATGAATAAACTAATATTCCTGAATTAGTAAATAGGGGTGCCAAATCTGCATTGCTGTTTACAAAATCGTTGATTCTTAACGTAATTACATCTGTCCGATGTGTATCTAACCATTGTTTTATATCTGCTAATAATTTTGTTAGTGGTTCACGTGTAAAGTCAGTCATACAAGGAGTGTAAGGAAGAATGCCTGCGTCAGTTTCTTTGGTTGTTGTTCCATAACTTGATTTTATAATAGATTGAGCTTGTTTGAGTAATGGTCCAACTTCACTGGTGAAAAGACTTCTGAGTTTTTCTTTTGGATTAGCAATTGTAGAAGCAGGAATAGTAAGAGTACCTACGTTCATACTAGGAGTACTTATAGAAGATACATTAAGAAATGCTTTAAAGTTTGGAGATGCATCTTCAGTCATTTTATCGAATAGTGCATTAGGTTCTTGAGGTATTGCTGAGTAAAGATCACCTTTAACGAGGCCATGGCAAACAAAAAATTGCTTTCCAGTTGCTGGGCCGCCTGAACTAGCCACATTTAGTGCTTGCTGAGCAAGGGCTAATTGAGTTCTAAGTGGTATAAGGGTTGGGTCAGCTTCAAGTAACTTTTGCAATACTGCTTTAGCTGCATTTAGTACGCCAGTTGCTGTTGCTATACTTGCAATAATACCAGCTTTTTCAGTTTCAAATGCTGCTTTGCGTGCACTATAATCTATACCTCGCACAGCCTTAGAGTCACCTTTGATAGAAAATTTGGGAAGTTTATTAAACCAATTATCTAAACTGCTTATCTTGTTTCTTACATTTGAAAGTTCACTGTTTAAGCTGTTTACTTTTGTCTGAGCACTAGCAATATTTTTAAAATCGTTTGCATGTTTAGCTTGCGTGTCAGCAACCGATGCGTTAAGTTTGCTTTGCAGTTTAGTAACTATACCTTTTAATAGCTCACTATAAAAGCTTAACGGATTTATATAATCAAAGTGGATATGAAATTCAAAACTACGCACGCCTGCACTAAGTTGCTGCTGAATAGTCCAATGTTGAGTGGCACCAGGATTTGATAATTTATCAACAGTTTTACCTCCAATTGTATTTACAACGAGTTTTTGTAAACCTGTTAACTGCTGGTTTTCAATGGTTCCTTGATGAGATATAGCATTATGAGATTCAACATATACTATATCATTATATTTTTTGTTGCATAACTCACTAAAACCATTACATAGCTGTCCATATGCTGATTGTAGTATAAGTTGTGTAACTAGCAGTACTGCTACTATAAAGTTAGTTTTCGAATTCATACTGGCCCTGTCTTTTTATCTATGATAATTAAAATTAATAATCTAATATTAATTATATCAATTAGAAATTAAATAAATCAACAATTAAATCTATTTTTTTAGGGAGATAAGTTAAAATAAGAAGACTAACAAAAGTAGGGATATGTTTTTTTAGACTATTAAAGAAAGAATAGAGTCAAAAAATGGTGCGCCTAAGAGGAGTCGAACCTCTAACCTTCAGATCCGTAGTCTGACGCTCTGTCCAGTTGAGCTATAGGCGCATTAAAAAAGCAAAAATAAAGAAGAAGGTATGTGGTGGAGAGAGAGGGATTCGAACCCTCGCGTCCTGTTACCAAGACTCTTGCTTAGCAGGCAAGCGCTTTAGACCGCTCAGCCATCTCTCCAGTACTCTATCAATTTTTAATTTTTTCAAATTAACTATTAATTAGGTATATACTAAGCATAAGAGATTTATATTTTTATGCAAGTTTTTCTTGAATATACTACCAGAGATTCACTATGCCACTTATAATAGAAATCAAAGTTAAACCAAAATCAGGATCAAGTTCCATTTTGCTTGATACATCTAATACTATTGTTGTACGTGTAAAAAGTCTACCTGAAGACGGTAAAGCTAATGGAGAAGTTATAAAATTGTTTTCTAAAGCTTTGCGTATACCGCAAGCTAGCATAACAATCATAACGGGCGCTACTATAAAAAACAAAAGAATTAAACTGGAGGTATCGTTGACTTTGCCTGAGCTGCTTACTAAACTAGGCC
Organism: Candidatus Dependentiae bacterium; assembly: GCA_013821315.1. Classification (NCBI taxonomy): domain Bacteria; species Candidatus Babelota bacterium. The sequence goes on from JACDHA010000004.1 coordinate 15,673, forward strand.
TTGATAAACAGCACTCTTTTGTATAAAGCTCTCTATAAAATAAAGTAGTAATCTATGCCCTATTACCGTTGGCAAGGTGTTGATCTTTCTGGTCAAGTGCGCTCGGGAAAGCTTTTTGCTCGTTCTTTAACTGACGTTCAGGCTGCTGTTGCGCGCTTAGAAATAGGCTTTATAGCTGCTCAACAAGCTGATACTATTAATTTACGCTTAAAACCTATAACGAGCACTTTAAAAGCAGATTTTATCCATCACTTAGCTACCTTATTAAAAGCAGGTGTTCGCTTACACGATGCTTTGATGATTAGTGCCAGGACTACTAAGCATACCTATTTTAAAGAAGTCCTTTTTGATACTGCTCATGCACTACAAGAAGGTATAAGCTTACATGAAGCATTTAAACTACATCCAGAAGTATTTGATGAACTTACCTGTGCCATAGCATATGTGGGTGAAAAATCAGGTAATTTGGCTGCAAGTTTTCAACAGTTGTCTGAAAGAACAGTGTTTCTTGAACAATTTAAAAAGCGATTACGTGCAACGCTTATTATGCCTAGCATAACTCTTATTGCTTTTATGGCACTTATGGCACTTTTTTTTATAGTTGTGGTGCCACGTTTTGAGTCTTTTTTTCTTTCATTTAAAATGCCTCTTCCAGCAACTACCCAGTTTGTGTTATTGGTAAGCTCGGTATTAACATCCTCATCAACATTTGTTATAAGTAGTATTCTATTTTCAGCTCTGCTGATTATTGGTTATACGTTTTCTACCTGGGGTAAACAGTATAAAGACCAGTTTTTATTTTATATTCCTGGTCTAAGAAATTGGTTTAAACTTATCTACACAACCCGCTTTTTGCAGTTAGTAAGCATTTTAGCAGCTGGTGGTATACCGTTAGCGCAAGCGTTAAAAATAGTTGCTGATAGCTTTAGTAATAGTTGGGTTAAAAACAATATACGTCAGTTGTGTGATAAAGTAGAATCAGGTACTTCTTTTACCTATGCTTTACAGAGTAATAAGCTTTTTACAAGTGAATATCTTGAAGCTTTAACCACTGTAGGAGAAAATTCAGGCGATCTTGCTCATGTTTTAAACTATGCTACGCTTATATATCAAGAGCGTGTTTACGCTTATACCCATAAAATAACGACGCTTATACAGCCGCTATTGCTTTTAGTGCTAGCAGCAGGTATAGCGGTGCTGGTTGTTGCTTTATATTTGCCATTGTTTACTTTATCAACTGTTATTAATTAGAGCATTATGGAATTTAAAAAAGTAGTAATGGTTTGTTTAGCTCTCGCGTTATTAACCAGTTTTGTCCTAGCACTTTATACTTATTATAAAGTAAGAAAAACGTGCAGCCGATCAACACATATTTTATACAATGCTCGTAGGGCTGAAGGCGCAAAGATTTTTACTGGCGTATATAAGGCTCAAGAAATTGCTTTATATACTCAAGATGGTATTGCATTATCACTGTACCAGCTCATAAGGCCTCATGCTCGTCGGGTTATTTTGTTTTGCCATGGCTTTTGGCAAGCTAAAGAATTCTTATATAAGTTTGCGGCTCTATTTCCTGATGATACTCTTTTATTTTTAGATTTTCGTACTCATGGCAGCAGTAAAGGTCGGTGGATATCTTATGGTTACTATGAATCTCAAGATGTACGAGCAGCAGTTGATTATATCAAGCATACTAAGCAGATGGCAGAGTTGCCTCTCTATGCTATAGGATTGTCTATGGGAAGCGCTAGTATTTTAAAGGCTGCTTATGAAGGAGCTCCACTAGACGGTATAGTAATCGATTCAGGTTTTGCATGCCTTACTACCCAAATGGGTAGGCTTTTTACCCGTATGACTGGTTTAAAGCAGTGTTTTTTTGGTCCCACTAAACAGCTTTTTGAATATACTTTAGGTGGTGCTATTGCGGATGTAAGCCCTGCTAAGTTTATACAAGCTCTCTCTATTCCTGTACTTATTATTCATTCAACAACGGATAAAACTGTTCCTGTTGAAGATGCATACGCATTATATAGCTGTGCCCGCGGCAAAAAAGAACTGTGGACAGTTTCTGGTCCCGGCCATGTTCAAATATATAAGTACTATCCCCAAGAGTACAAACAGAAATTTGATAATTTCTTTAATAATAACTGAAATTATTGATTTCTGTTTGCATTTTTTATTACACTTAAATAAAAGTGATAATTAATGCTACGTATTGTACAAAGGAGAAAAGACAATGGCTGTAAAACTTAACCAAAAAGCAGTTGATTATGCTATGGATCGCATTAAATCAGATGAAGTTGATCATCTTAATGCTCCCTGGTCGGAACATAAAGCTACTGAAGATGAAAAAGATAAGTTTATCCAAAACCATTATGCAGAAGAATATGGTCTTTGGTTTCTAGGTGAAAATGATCAAGAGCAAACCGGTGGCCAAGAAAAATACTGTTATCCTACAGGTGACTTGAAAATGGTACATTTAACGGCTTTGCAAGAGACAGAAAAAAAAGCTCGTGAAAATGGTCATGCAGATATTGCTCAAGCTGCACGTACGCTCCTCGAATTTGCTGAAAAAAATAGTAAAAAATAGCAACGTATTTTTATTTTTTATTTTGCTTGTTTATAAAAAAGACGACTTCCTCAAGGGAGGCCGTCTTTTTTAATTGCTGCTGTATACGAGCGGTAATTGACTGATTAGCCTAACCTGCTATACTAATAAATAAGTAAAAACTAGTAAAGCCGGGGTGGCGAAATGGTAGACGCACGGGACTCAAAATCCCGCGGTGGTAACACTGTGTCGGTTCGAGTCCGACCCCCGGCACCATACAATTAATTTGAGTATATTCATGACAGATCATACTGACTGCGTATTTTGTGCTATTATTGCAGGTACTATTCCTGCTACTATTATCGCTCAAAATGATGATATACTCGTTATTCAAGATATTGCTCCTAAAGCAACTATTCATTATCTTATTTTGCCAAAAAAACATATCAAAGATGTACAATCATTTGGGCCACGTGACTGCTGTATTGCAGGCAAAATGTTTAAAATGGCTCAACAGCTTTCGCAAGAAGACCCTCATGCTCACGAGTTTAGACTGTTAATTAATAGCGGCTATACTGTTGGACAACGAGTATTTCATCTTCATGCCCATTTTCTTGCTGGTGCCATTATATCTGAATTTTAATAGAATTTTTATTTAGGTAAGTCTTGCTATTTTTTGTCTGCTTCCGTTAAAATTAATACAAATAGATTTTTATGTGTACTAATATTACTATAATGGAGAGATTATAATGAAATTACAAAGAATTGCTGTAGCGCTTATATTTATGTCTAAATTATCAGTGCAGCTTTATGCCACCAATGAAGTACGTTGTGTGTGTAACGATCATACTGTTAAAACACCTGAGTGTGGTATTTGTGGGCAGCAGCTTGGTAGTATGGAAAGAACCCAAGATGGTGCTGCATGTATATGTGCAAATAAACTCAAAAATCAAGAAATTACGTGTAATACAACGTGTGCTAAAAATAACGGCTGGTCAGGTCGTTTTAAAGACTAAGTTACATAAAGTAGTAATTAAGCTTAGGTGGTTACTACTTCTCTACATTTCAAGTGTATCTTCTGAATGTCAAAAACCATTCTCTTTCAACTGCTCTGCTTTATCAATTAAATACTGCCATCAAATTCTAACTGTAATGTTATTGCTATAATTAATTACTTAAGCTTATTATAAGGCGCCTGTGGGCGTTATTTTTTTGTTTATAGTTTGATTGCAACTTGCCTGTTAAGTTCTTCTGAGTGAGCTTAGCAAGCCTGTCTATAGACATGGTTGAGGTTTTAATAGGGGTATATGTGAACTTGAGGAATAGTGTATGCTTATAGGGAGAAAGAATATTGCTTTAGAAGAGTACTATGGCTTACAATTAGATACGAATTGGTCTACAAAAAAGAAGAACCCCCAACGGATGTTGGGGGACTCTGATCACTAAGTTAATCGATCAATTACGCTGCACAAGCGGTAGCGCAACCGGTGTTGCATTCGCCACCAACGTTGGTGTCAACTGGACACTCGTAACGAATTACTGGTGGATTTTGCTTGTAGGTGATTACGTCAGGTACAGATTCGTACTTGATTAAATCAGCAACTGGCATTGGTGGTTGTGGAACGCGTATGCATCTTGGTGGTTGTGGAGTACGGATGCATGTAGCTGGTTGTGGTATAACGATTCTTTTAGCAGGCACTTGTATTACTTGTGGTACTTGTATAGTTTTAGGTACCATAATTGTTTTTGTACAAATTGGTGGTTGTTGTTCGCCACAACTAGCTGCAACAACGCCACAACCTGTGTTGCATGCGCCGCCTCTTCTACCGAAGAAAGCATCTGTCATACCTACGAATAATAATCCGAGTAAAGCTGTGCATAATATCTTGTTCATAAAGTCTCCTTTAGAGAGGTTTGGTTGTTTTTGTTTTGTTGTATTTAAGCGCTTATACAATTTTTATTATCTCATAATTAAAATTAAAAACACAACACTTTTTAATAAAATAATTACAAATGAGCAAAAAGTGCTGTAAGTCCGCCATTTTCTTTAGCTAGTTTTTGTATAAAATTAATTAGAAAATCAATAAAAATAATTATATTAGGTAATTTTAATAAGCTAAAAAATTTCTTTAGTTGCGTTTTTTTCTTTAATAAGCTTCCGATCATCCGGTGCTTTACTTTTCTGGGCGCTTGTTTAAAGTTAGTTATATATATTTTTTGAGAAAGAACTGTTATGAAATTTAAATTAATGCGCTTGAGCGTTTCTGTGCTTCTTGCATTGCTTTCAACTGCAGTGATGAGCTATATCTCTATGGCTACACCTATAGGCCCTTGGATTGATACTACATTGGTATTGTGTAGTATGTTGATTTTTACTTTACTTGGTAAAACCTTAAGCCGCTTTGTTTATACAAGTTCAGTAAGTCTTACTACGGCTGCTGGAAGCCTAGGAGGTATTTTAGCTACAGGTGCGGGTTTTTCTTTGCCGACATTATATTTTGTCGATAGGCCACTATTTGACCTCTGGATGAGTCAACCTCTTTATTTTGCAAGTATGATAAGTGTTTTTTCATTTGTAGCAGGTAGCTTTGGACTTCTTGTAGCCCATTTGTTTCAAGATTATTGTCTTATAAAGCAAGAGCTTCCTTTTCCTATTGGGGAGCTTATTTATAAAACTATAGCAGCTCAAGGTCAACTGCGTAAAGCCATTGAGCTTGCAGGCGCATTTATAGCTACTTCGCTTAGTCTCTATATACGTCAATGTACTCAGTTTATAGCAGATACTGTTGTGCTTGTTGATAAGCATGTATTTTCATTGTTTTCTTTGCCTCAAATTAGTCTGCCTATAGAGCAGATGCCTATTTATTTGGCAGTAGGCTTTGTTACTGGTCATGTTATTGCCACTCCGCTTTTAGTAGGCCTTTTTTCTAAAATATTTTGTATTGAACCGCTTTACGCTCTTTATATGCATTCACACTTTTTGAAAACTACTGGCCTTACTCTGAATGATTTTATTTTAGCTTTTGGTAGTGGTATGGTGCTGTATGGAGCAGTAGTAGGATTCTTAGATATACCTAAGCTTATAAAATCGGTTACAAAAAATATTCAATCTGCTCAATCAGGTGGCTCAAAAAGCTCGTTTATAGCTACCCATGCTAAAGCTATACCGTTGCGTCAGGCATTTGTAGCGCTAACAGGTTGTGTAGGCTTTTTAACTTATTGCAATTTTTCTCCTTTGGCTCAAGTGTATGTGCTTGTTTTTTCTTTTGTATGTACGTATCAATTAGTTGTTATAGCCGGCAAAATAGGTCTTGCTCCTTTAGGCCGCTTTGCTACGTTTGTTATGGTTCCTGGTATGTTTTTATTTGGTTTTGATAAGCTGCAAACAGTGCTCGTTGCAGCCTTTGTAGAGATAGCTGGTGGCGTGGCAAGTGATGCATTGTTTGGTCGAAAAACTGCTCTTTTAGCATCAATTGATATGCGTCGCGTAGTGCGTTATCAGTGGTTTGGGCTCTTTGTAAGTTCATGCGCTGTAGGTGGTATATTTTGGCTTCTTATAGCACATTTTGGTTTAGGAGCAGAAGGTCTTGCAGTAAGCAAAGCTGCTGGACGAGCATTGCTTATTAATATACAGAGTTTCGATCTCTATGCCTTAGCTATGGGTTTTATTTTTGGATTTATTGTTAGTTACACTTCTATAAGTGCGCCGTTACTTTTGGGTGGTATTGTAATGCCTCCTTATATGTCATTGCTTTTAATCTGTGGTGGTTTTCTTGCTTATGCTATTAAAAACAAAGAAGACTATTATCCATTATGTTCAGGTATATTTGCAGCAAGCTCTATTTGGATGCTTATTAAGGCGTTTCTTCAAAGTGGTTGTGCAGTATAAGCTTGAAAATTCTACTCTTCCTTTCTAAACTACAAACTACATAGGTAGTAGTACAATGTAATGGTATAAAGGGAGTGGCATGAAGCTAAAAAATATAGTTTTTAGTATAATTTTGTTTTTTTCTGGTGTTTTAAGGGCGGTTGAGTGGACCTGGCTTTATTCTATAAATCCTAACACTGAGCTGTCTGAAAACATTTTTGCTACAAATACTGAAGGTTCTTGGGTTAAAGCAGGGGTTCCCCGTTTTTCACAGCTTATTTTTTCCTGGAATTCACTCAGGCCTGCAAAGGGCCATTATAGTTTTTGGGTTCGGGTACGTGATAGTGTAACTAAAAAATGGTATAAATGGCACCAAATGGCTCAATGGGGTACAGACCAAAAAGGACGCAACCTTCAGCGATCATTTTATAGTAAGACTGTCTATGGTACTAACTATTCATTTGTACGACTGGATTTGCCTAAAGGGCGGCTTGCTGATGGTTTTAGTATTAAAATTAAAGCTCATAATAATGCTTCAATTAAATATATAAAAAATATCACGGTTAACATCTGTAATTTGCGTCTTTTTTCTTCTGAAGCTTTTGCTGCGCAACCTAAACTGCTTCAATCAGTATATATTAAAGGAGTGCCTCGTAAGTCTCAGATGGCACTTAAGCATCCCCGGTGCGAAGTATTGTGTTCTCCGACATCAACAACTATGCTTATCAATCATTTACTTAAAAAGAATTTAGATGCCCGTCATGTTGCTAACGGTGTCTATGATAGTGGTTTAGGTGTATATGGCAGTTGGGCTTTTAATACAGCCCATGCTTTTGAGGTAAGTAATAACAAAGTATTGTTTCACGTACAACGCTTAGATTCTTTTAAAACGTTGCACAGTTATCTTGCGCGCGGTATTCCAGTAGTCGTAAGTGTGCGTGGTCCATTAAAAGGTGCGGCCTCACCTTATGCTTCAGGCCATTTATTATTAGTCGTTGGATACAATAAACGGTTTAAAAAAGTGTTATGCCAAGATCCTGCCTTTAAAAAAGATTCAGCTACTGCTGTAGCTTATAACTTAAAAGATTTTTTGCTTAGCTGGGAGCGATCAAATCGACTTGCATATGTAGCTCGTTATGCGTAAATACATGCTTGTCATGTGAGAGTAGCTAGGTTTCTAAAATAAACAAGCAGAGCTTTAACGCTCTGCTTATAGTTTTTACTTTTGTTATGTTTGAGTGTGGGTATATAATAAATAAGCTTCAATAAACTCCATTAAATCTCCATCAAGAACAAGATCCGGTTGGGGTGATTCAAAATCTGTTCTATGATCCTTTACCATTTTATAGGGGTGTAATACATAGGAACGTATTTGAGAGCCCCATTCAATTTTCTTTTTTTCAATTGCGTCTGATTTAGACTTTTTTTCATCTTTTTCTTTTTGCACAAGCTTTGCCATAAGCATTTTCATTGCAATTTCTTTATTTTGCATTTGAGATCGCTCATTTTGGCATTGTACTACTATATTAGTAGGTAAATGGGTAATGCGCACAGCTGAGTCGGTTTTGTTAACATGCTGTCCGCCCGCTCCGCCAGCTCTATAAGTATCAATGCGTAGATCTTTAGGGTCTATAGTAATTTCAACGTCTGGTACTTCTGGTGTTACTGTTACTGCGGCAAAAGAAGTATGGCGCCTTTTGCTTGCATCAAAGGGTGAAATGCGTACTAATCTATGTATGCCTTGTTCTCCCTTTAGAAGACCGTAGGCATTTTTAGCTTTAATAAACAGCGTAGCTGATTTTATGCCTGCTCCTTCGCCAGGTAAAAAATCAAGTACTTGTGCGTTCATATTTTCCCGTTCAGCAAAGCGTACAAACATACGAAGAAGTATTTCTGCCCAATCTTGCGATTCTGTACCACCAGCACCTGAGTTGACGCTTAAAAAGCAGTTAACTTTATCTTGTTCATCGCTTAAAAGCAGACTTATTTTAAATCGTGCTGCAATGCGTGCCCATTTAAAAATATCTTCTCGTAGCTGAGCAAGTTCTTGTTCATCTGTTTCAAAAAGATCAAGGAGCTCAGGAAATTCAGCATGGGAATGCATAACTTCTGTATAGCTATCACGTAAAAGGCGTACGCGTTGTAACTCTTTTAAAATTTCTGCTTGTTGGGGATTTTGCCAGAACTCTTCTTGCGTGCTCAAGGTATGAAGGCGTTGAAATTCTTGTTCAAGGCCTGAGTTTTCCCAATAGGACTGAATAACCTTAATATCTGGTTCTGTGTTTTTTATTTTTTCTCTTAACTCATCAACTAACATGCTCGTGCCTCGTATCAATTAATATTTCAGGTAAGTTTTATGTTTAGTATAGCATGTATTGCTTTATATAACGCCTAATGCTTTTAGTTGCTCTCTTAACTCTTGAGTTCCGTTTGGTTTAAAAAGCAGGGATGCTATGCCATGTGCTTGCGCTGCTTGAATATTCTCTACCTGATTGTCAATAAATACGGACTGTTTAGGATCAATACTATAGTGTTCAATAAAGTACTCATATATCTTTTTTTGGGGCTTAATAAGGCCAACCATTGATGAAATAAGTATATTTTCTTTTTTAAAATACTTAAATATATTTTGGCCTTGGAAGCTTTTGTACAGTAGCTCAAAAGAAGGCTTGTCCCAATTTGATAGCACATAGAGTGTATAGTTATTGTTTTGGGCACATTCAGCAAGCAGCTGTGCCATTGGTTTAACAACTTGCATACATTCTATTAAAGTTTCAGGGCTAAAAAGTGCGTATAACATGCTTTTAACAATGTGCTTTTCGCCATCAGGAATAAAATCCGCATCTTCTTTGATTGTTTGGTAATAGTGTTCTAAGGCTCCTTTAAGAGCTTCTTCGTTAGAAATGGTGCCTGCAAGCCAATCAACTACTACTTGAGGAGCTGGTTGGCCATTGGGCAGCCGTATAAGTTCAGCGCCTGGTTGCTGTTTTCCTAAGCGATTAAGGATCTCGATTGCTTTAATTTGTGTATCTATAGTATTAGCGTGATTTGGTTGTTTGTAGCCTCCGTACACATAGGTAAGTAATCCATAAGAGCTGTTAGGTTGTTGGTTTACGTGCTTTAAATCCGGGGTAAATAAAGTGCCTCCCAGGTCCCAAATAATATTTGTGATCAAACTTTGAGCCATTGTGGTTCCTTGTTTATAGAATAATTTGTTTTTATACTAAAAAAGTGGTATACTATAAGGTAATCAAATAGATAGTCCTTATTACAAGCAATGTTATATATTTATGGTAGGTAAGCTTTTTATCATTTCGGCTCCATCGGGTGCAGGTAAGACCTCTCTTGTAACAGCTTTGCTTAAAAATAAATCCACACTCAAGCGCCTTATTACCTATACCTCTCGCGCTCCTCGCGTTGGTGAAATTTATGGTTATGATTACTATTTTGTATCAGAGGCTGAATTTAAACTAAAAATAGAAGAGGGTTTTTTTTTAGAGTGGAGCTTGGTTTATGGGGCATACTATGGCTCAGCTCGATCTTTGCTTGATAGTCTTGCTTCAGGGCAATCTTTTGTTGCTGTAGTAGATCGTCAGGGTGCTCAAGCTTTATGCCAATTGATAAAGGGGGCTGTGCTTATTTGGATTAATACACCAAGCTTAAGTGTGCTAGAAGATCGGTTAAGGGCAAGGGCGACTGACTCGCAAGAGCGCATAGCCTATAGATTAAAACTAGCTGAACAGGAAATAAAACAAGAGCAAGTGGAAGTGTTTTTTCACTATACGGTTATTAATGACGTTTTTGAGGAAGCTTTAAGCTCCTTGAGCGCTTTAATAGATAAAAATGGGGTTATTTAGTGTATTTTAAAGGCAATGCTATCAAATATTAAAAAATGTTGACTTTGCTGCAGGGTAGTATATAATTTAATTATACATTAGCTAAACAGCTTAGCGGAAAACAAAAAGCTCTAAGAAACTAAGTAAAAGATTTGAAATAAGCCTCGTAAAAATTTAACTTTAATTTTCAACACAGCGAACTTATAAGAGCTTAAGCATATATGCTTAGTTTTCAAAGTAAGTCCGACAAATTGCTTGACTTTATCGCTTGCTATGATAATCTATTATTATACAGCAAGCAGCGCTAGTCGGTGCAAAGTTGAAAAAAAGTTTTAATTTAAATGTTGACATAGTTTAAGTATATGTTATCATATTAAGTACGTTCCTCATTTGTAGTTACAGATGGCGAACTTAAATTTACAGGTTTTTGAAATTAATTAAAAATAACAATAAAAAGCTTGACAATGCTTGTTTTTGTGATATAATTTATTTAATAATTAATATGAGTTATTGGCACTGCTAATAAGCTAATTAAAAGTTGAAAAAATTAAATAAAAAAAAGCTTGACGTTGTTCAAAAATATGTTATTCTATTAATAACATTAAGCAGCATGATTCGTTTCATTCAAGTAAGTGCGCTTAAAAAAAGATTTGAAATTAAATAAAAAAAGTTTGACAAGTTGCAGTTTTCGAGTTATGATAATAAGCGTAACTAACGACAGCAATTTAGTCGAAAGTAAAAAATTATTTAGAAAATTATTTGATGATTAAAAAGTTTTATCTTTGAAATGCATAGGAAATCCTAAAAAGCTTATGATTTTGCGATCTATTCCCATACAAAAGTACAAAATGAAATTTTGTGATGGAGAGTTTGATCCTGGCTCAGAATAAACGCTGGCGGCGTGCTTAACACATGCAAGTCGAGCGAGAAAGGTCTTCGGACTTAGTACAGCGGCGAACGGGTGAGTAACGCGTAGGAATCTACCTTTTAGTGGAGAATACTCTCGAGAAATTGAGATTAATACTGCATAAGTCGAGAAATCGAGAAAGATGGCCTCTTGCTGTCGCTGAAAGATGAGCCTGCGTACTATTAGCTAGTTGGTAGGGTAATGGCCTACCAAGGCGATGATGGTTAGCCGGCCTGAGAGGGTGTACGGCCACACTGGAACTTAGACACGGTCCAGACTCCTACGGGAGGCAGCAGTGAGGAATATTGCGCAATGGGCGAAAGCCTGACGCAGCGACGCCGCGTGGAGGATGAAGGTCTTAGGATTGTAAACTTCTGTTAAGTGGGAAGAAAAACGGAGCTTTAATACAGCTCTATAATGACGGTACCATTAGAGAAAGCACCGGCTAAACTCGTGCCAGCAGCCGCGGTAATACGAGTGGTGCGAGCGTTATTCGGAATAATTGGGCGTAAAGGGTGCGCAGGCGGTATGCTAAGTCAGTTGTTAAAGACCTCAGCCTAACTGAGGGTCAGCGGCAGATACTGGCGTACTAGAGGGTGGAAGAGAGAAGTGGAATTCTTGGAGTAGCGGTAAAATGCGTAGATCTCAAGAGGAACACCGATGGCGAAG
>JACDHA010000004.1:30000-82028 GCA_013821315.1 Candidatus Dependentiae bacterium
TTTCTGATGCAGGGGTAGGGGAGCGTTCTCTAGTAGATACGAGCTTGACCGGAAGGACAGGTGATGGACTAGAGAAGTGAGTATGTTGGTATAAGTAACGAAAAAATAGGTGAGATTCCTGTTCGCCGTAAGTCTAAGGTTTCCGTGAGATCGGTTCATCCACTCAGGGTTAGTCGATACCTAAGCCGAGGCCAGTTGGAGTAGGCGATGGACAACAGGTTAATATTCCTGTACCACTTATAAGCGTTTGAGTGAAGGGGTGACGCAGTAGGGTAGGTTAACTTGGACTTTGGATTGCCAAGCTAAGCGTAAAGATGAGCATTATAGGAAAATCCGTAATGCTGCTATCATTGAAACGTTATGGGCATGTATATTTCTTGTAGATATATGTGTTTGATTGATCCCACACTGACCAGAAAAACCTCTAGCGAGCTCTATGAGTGATCGTACCGCAAACCGACACAGGTAGACGGGCTGAGAATGCTCAGGCGTTGAGATAACCATCATTAAGGAACTCGGCAAAATGACCCCGTAACTTCGGGAGAAGGGGTGCCTGCGATGTCGTTAAAAAGCATTGTCAGGTTACAACAAAGAGGCCCAACCGACTGTTTAACAAAAACACAGGGCTCTGCTAACTCGTAAGAGGATGTATAGAGTCTGACGCCTGCCCAGTGCTGGAAGGTTAATAGGAGAGGTTAGCCGCAAGGCGAAGCTTTGAATTGAAGCCCCAGTAAACGGCGGCCGTAACTATAACGGTCCTAAGGTAGCGAAGTCCCTTGTCGGGTAAGTTCCGACCTGCATGAATGGCGTAACGAGTTGGGCGCTGTCTTAATGATGGACTCAGTGAATTTGTAGTGCCGGTGAAAATGCCGGCTTCCCGCAACTGGACGGAAAGACCCCGTGCACCTTTACTGCAACTTGACATTGATTTTCGGATTGGTATGTGTAGGATAGGTGGGAGGCTTTGATGTTGAAGCGCTAGCTTCAGCGGAGCCATCCTTGAAATACCACCCTTATCCGTTTGAAGATCTAACTTCGACCCGTGATCCGGGCGAAGGACCGTGTCTGGTGGGCAGTTTGACTGGGGTGGTCGCCTCCCAAATCGTAACGGAGGCATACAAAGGTTCCCTCAAGACGAATAGAAATCGTCGGTAGAGCGTAAAGGCAGAAGGGAGCTTAACTGCGAGACATACAGGTCGAGCAGATGCGAAAGCAGGTCTTAGTGATCCAGTGGTTCCGAATGGAAGGGCCATTGCTAAATGGATAAAAGGTACGCCGGGGATAACAGGCTGATCTCCTCTGAGAGTCCATATCGACGAGGAGGTTTGGCACCTCGATGTCGGCTCATCGCATCCTGGGGCTGGAGAAGGTCCCAAGGGTTTGGCTGTTCGCCAATTAAAGCGGTACGTGAGCTGGGTTCAGAACGTCGCAAGACAGTTCGGTCCTTATCCGTTGTGGGCGTAGGGTATTTGAGAGGGCTTGTTCCTAGTACGAGAGGACCGGAATGAGTTAGCCTCTGGTGTTCCAGTTGTTCACCACGAGCAAGCTGGGTAGCTAAGCTGATTAGAGATAACCGCTGAAAGCATCTAAGTGGGAAACTCGCCTCAAGATAAGATACCCCGTATAACGCAAGTTATACATTAAGATCCCTCGAAGACTACGAGGTTGATAGGCTGGGTGTGTAAGCACAGTAATGTGTTCAGCTAACCAGTACTAATAGATCGAATGTTTTAAATCACATTAAAACTTCAATAATTTGAGAAACTAAAAAATATTAAACTTGATATTATACTACAGATATTTCAACCGCAAGGTTAGATTTTGATTTATCATAAAAGATTCCCTGGTGGGTATAGTTGCAAGGTCACACCCGTTACCATTCCGAATACGGAAGTTAAGCTTGCAACGCTGATGATACTTGGCTGGTTACGGCCTGGGAAAGTAAGTACTGCCAGGGTTAAATATTAAAGCTCCAGTGAAAACTGGGGCTTTTCTTATGCTTAAAAAGATCAAACTCTTGCGCATAAAGTGCCTATGTTTTATAGTTGCTGTTATATAATTAACAGCTTAGACTATTAAGGGCAACAATATGAGTACAGTAGTACGTAAGTCTCTTTGGCAAAGCATAACAGTTGCTCTCTGTTTTTTTACTTTTTCTGTATCTCTTCTTTCTCAACCAAACCCATTGTATGTCAACTGTATTAAACAGCTTGTAGATAAATATACCCGCCCTTTTACTGTTTTAGAGTTAGGTTTTACGAGTACTGAGTATGCGTTTGATATAGCGTCAACTGTCACTAATGTATCTTGTATTAGTATTATTTTTAAGGATGCTCGATCGAGCTTGGTAGCAGCTTCTGCTAAGAGGTTAAATAATATTGTAGTTTTAAACCCTGCTGTTGCGAGCATTGAAGATCTTACAACTTTAGGCCGTTGCGAGCATTTTGATATTGTTATAATAAAAGAGCTTTCTACTCTAGTTAAATTATGTGGTCTTCGGGTTATAACAGCTCTTTGTAATTTGGGTGATTTTATTATTTTTGAATTGCCTAAAAATGGTACTCAACTGTTAAAAAAAATAGACTCAAGCAAAATTACTGTCTATAATTCTTGTGAAGGTGATATTGCGGTATGCACTATGCATAAACAATCGCTTGATATAGCTCGTTGGACTCAAAATTTACCTGTTTCTTCTACGCCTAGATATATTATTAAAAGTGAATTTAACCAAAAGTTATTTTATAAAGACTCTGCTGCAAAACCCACTAATTGGATTAGAGGAATTAACCTAGTTACTTTTGTTATGCTAAAAGGAATATATCCATCTGATGATACTATTAGACAACAGCTAACAGCTCTTGCTTCCACTTTTCCTGAATATAATGATGGTGTTATTGGCAATATGATTATCGATGGTGCATCACTTAAATTGATAGATTTTGATGATAAACGTCGTAAATCTAATATGAAGAAGTGTATAAATAAAGCTTTAAGGTTATTTAATAATGATAAAACGCGCCTAGTAGATCCAAAAAAGCGTATAAAAGAATATTATCGCAGTTTATAATTTATTAAATTTAAAACTAAATTCAGTCTTATCTATTATTTTTTAGAACTTTATTAGCAATTAGATATAAGAAAAGATAAAAAAAATCAAATATTTTATTTCAAAACTGTAAATTTTTGGTATACTGGTATTAAGACATCATTATATAGTTATTTACTTTTTCCTTTTAAAGGCTTTTTTTATGATACAATTACGTGCTATTTCCTTATCCTTTAACGCCCAGACCATATTCGATTCTATTTCATGTTACTTTAAAAGTGATCAGCGTATCGGAGTGGTAGGGCGTAATGGTACGGGTAAATCAACATTACTTAAAATTATTGCAGGGCAGCTTAAAGCTGACAGTGGTCAAGTGAGTATAGAAAAATATTCTAAAATTGCTTATATGCCTCAAGAGGTAGTACTCACATCAGATAAATCGGTATACGATGAAGCTTTTACCGTATTTGAAGAGTTTAATGCATTAGAAAAAGAGCGTATAGAGCTAGAAGTTATTTTAGCTACTCCTGAATGCACAGAGCACACTGTTGAACGGTATGCTCTTTTACAAGAGAAGTTGCTTTTGTTTGATAAACAAGCAGCCGAGAAAAAAACAGAGCAGCTGTTAACCGGGCTTGGTTTTAGTCGCGCAATGTTTGAGCAACCAGTGCAACATTTAAGTGTTGGTTGGAAGATGCGTCTTGTACTTGCTCAGCTATTGCTACAAGAAGCTGATTTTTATCTTTTTGACGAACCTACTAACCATTTGGACCTTGTTACTCAGCAGTGGTTTTTTGAATTTTTAGCTCAGTCTCGTTTTGGCTTTCTTTTAGTTTCTCATGATAGATATTATTTAGAAGAAGCGTGTGATAATATTTTAGAACTAGAGCGTGGTAACGCAAACTTATTTAATGGTAATTTTAGCTATTATTTAAATCAAAAAGAGCAGCAAAGAGCTGTTACTCAGTCAGCTTATGAACGTCAACAAAAAGAAATTACTCGTAAGCAAGAGACTATAGAGCGTTTTAGAGCATCAGCTACAAAGGCTAAAATGGCTCAAAGTATGATGAAGCAACTTGATAAAGTTGAACGTATTGAGATAGAGCCTCTTATGCCTACAATCAGACTTTCGTTTCCTCAGGCTGACCGCTCTGGAGCCATGGTACTTACTTTAAAAGAAGTTAAACATTCTTTTGATGAAAAACTGCTTTTTGAGCGTGTTACTGCTAATATTCAGCGTGGTGAAAAAGTAGCACTTATAGCGCCTAACGGTACTGGTAAAACTACTTTATTTAATGTTATAGCGGGTAAATATGGCCTTCAACAAGGAAATATTAGCTTTGGTACAAATGTGCAGCATGCAATATTTGAGCAAGATCAATTACAAGTTCTTAAGCCAAACAATACAATATATCAAGAGGTACTTGATGCTTGTCCTTTGGTAACTGAAGCAGCTATTAGAACATTTTTAGGTTCATTTTTGTTTAGTGGCGACGACATTTATAAAAAAATTAAAGTGCTTAGTGGTGGTGAGAGAAATAGAGTTGCTATGGTTAAAGTGCTTCTTCAGAAAGCTAACTTTTTGCTTCTTGATGAACCTACCAACCATTTAGACTTATATGCAAAAGAAGTGCTGTTACAAGCGCTACAGCAATATAATGGTACTATACTTTTAGTATCACATGATCATGATTTTATAAACAAGTTAGCTACACATATTTTGGAGCTTACTCCTACAGGTCTTCATAGTTATGCCGGTACTTATGATGAATATAGAGAGCGAGCGGCACAACAAAGTAGCGAAAAAGACCAACCGACTAATGAGCTTACAAGTAACGGTAAAAGTTCAAGTAAACCTACTATAGGTATAACTGGTGAAGCTCATTTACGCAAAGAACTTTCTATTGTTGAACGCAAAATAGCTCAGTTTGAAAAAGAGAGCATGAAAATAAACGAGCTGTTCTGTGAGTATGAGTATGGTACTCCTGACTATAATAAAGCGGTAACTAAGCTAGAAGCCGTTCAACAAAGTTTAAAGGAATCTATGGTACAATGGGAACAGATAACAAAGCAGCTTGGAAACTAATTAGTCTTATAGCGTGCCCTGCTTATTTTAGTGTAAGCAGGGCTTTCTTTTTAGCTTAAGTAATCTTCATCAAGTATAAAATATCTAAAAGCATAAGCAGCAAGCACGCCACCCAAAAGAGCGCCGCCAACATACATGCCTAAATCTTGCCACACTAGAGGAATGCGTTGAGTAAGGCCAAAAAGTACTGAACCAAGCGCTATAGCAGGATTAAAAAGACCTCCCGATACAGGGCTACCAAGAGCAGCAAGTGCTGGAATAGTAAAACCTATTGCAAAACCAAATATATGATTAAGGCGGAACTTGTCCCAAGTAGCTACTACTAATACAACTAATGCTAATACAAAGGCTAACAGCGTTTCCATAATAAAGGCTTGTAAAAAAGTAACTCCTAGTCCTGGTTGAGTAATAGCTATACTATTTTTAAAAAAATAAGTTAATGCAAATGCTACAAAACCACCAAGCACTTGGGCTATCATATAGCCTGGCACAGCATCCCAAGCTAAACGACCACGTAATGCTACTGCTAGTGTAACAGCAGGGTTATAGTGTGCTCCTGATACAGAACCACCTATATATATCCATGCCATAAGCATAGCAGCAATAGCAAAAGGATTGCTGGTCATAGCTATAGTAAATATAAAAAAGAATGTTCCTATAAACTCCATTAATAGTTTTTTCATGATTCTCCTAAAGAAAAAGGGGTTAAAAAAAGCCATTCATACAGTAACTGTAATCCTACGTTGAGTATCTAGTCAAGGGTTATAAAAGCAACTAAAAGCGTCTACAGTTAAATCTAAGTTTTTTGATAAAAGAGTATAAGACCTATAAAGGTTAAAAGACAGGCAACAAAAAAATAAAGTGAAAGTTGTTCTTGTAAAAAGAGCCAGCCATACAGTTGTACAAAAAGAGGCACAGAAAAGCTCGTAAGTGCTATAAAGGTAGCCGTATAGCGCTTTAAAACCGTAGCGTAGAGCGTATAGGATATAACGTTTCCTACAAGTATAGTATACGCTATAAGAGCTACAAAAAAGAAAACTTGTGAGTTATTCAAATAAAAAAACTTGTTAAAAAAAGTATATAAAGATAATTCTGAACATACTTTAGAATAATAAAGCCCAGGGTTAAAAAGCTCAGGGCTTTTTTCTAAGCATAAGGAGCTCAGCAACGAAAGCACTCCACTGCCAACCATCGTTATACTATTTATTTGTACAGGTGAAAATATATTGTTTTTAAGTAATCTTTGTACGGTTATCCAGCCGTAACGTCCTATAACTACTGCTCCTAAGGCGGCCAATTCAGGGTACGAAATAAAAGATAAAGCGCGCAACTGCTCTTCAACACAAGTGCGGGATGTTAAGAGTACACAGGCACCTAAAAAGCCAAAAAACATGCCGATAGTTTTCTTTATTGTGAGCTTTTCACGCCATAGTAAGTAAGCATAAAGAGCTGTTACAAAAGGATCTAAAGTGCCAAAAAAAGCCGCTTTAGAAGAAGGAAGCAACTGTAAAGCATACGCTTTAAGCAATGAGGGTGCATAGGTAGTACAAGCAGTAGCTATACACAGTTCAAACCAGTGCTTTTTTAAAACACTACGTGAAACAAGCTGCTTTGAGTATATAAGATAAGAAATAAGTATAAAGCCTGCAAGCAGCATGCGAATGCCTACAAAAAAGAGAGGCGGCAGTATATATAAAATAAGTTTATTAGTAGATATAGCGCTGGCTAGTAGTGCAAATACCCCAAAAAGTTCTAGCATAAATAAAATAAGGCTTTTAAGTAAAAGATACAATAGATATTATTTTTTACTATACCTGTAAATTAGTCTGTTAGCAATACGCTTTTAGGCGCGAGATGCGACAGTAGCTCCTAAGACTGTATTACAATCTACGTAACGCTGCAGA
Organism: Candidatus Dependentiae bacterium; assembly: GCA_013821315.1. NCBI lineage: Bacteria > Candidatus Babelota bacterium. The sequence goes on from JACDHA010000004.1 coordinate 37,037, forward strand.
GGCATGCGTAACAAGCTTACGAGTTCACCACTAAATACTGTTCGTTCAAATTCTTGTATCTGAGTGTCTAGGTCGTTATCTTGTTTTAATAAAAGCATATACCGTTCAGCTAATTTCGGATCAGTGAATGTTTGTTGGTCTCTTAAAAGAGCTAAGGCTTTTTGAGCTTGGCTTGTATAGACGTTATTACAATCAGGCATAGGAGCTCTAATGTCGAAATTAACCACTTTACACTCTTGATATCTATTTAAAGGGATACGCAAAAGAGTACTTATTTGAGAAGTAAAAGCGGTACGCTCCAAAGCACGAATTTCTAACTCAAGATCAATCTGCTCTTTAAGTATAAGCATATACTGTTTAGCTTGTTCTAGGTTAAGGCGATAATATGAACCGCGCAAGCTTTCTAAAGAACGATTCATAACCGTAGTATACACAGTGCTACAGGGTTGAGCCAGTGTTTGAAACAAGCTCATGGCCAATACAGTAAAAAAAATAAGGTTTTTCATATAAAGCTACTCTAAGTAAAATATTTTTTAATAATTATTAGCAATTAATTAAAAGTATACGTTATTATAAAGTATGAGATCAAGAGTTAGTTACGCTCTTGATCTTGCTATTTAGTTACGTTTTAAAAGATAGTTTATAAAACAAGTCATAAATATAAGTGCCAAGATAGTTACACTTACGCTTGTGAATGCGCCAGGATAAGCTTGAACATATAATTGCACTACAAGATTGGTTATCATGAGTGTTACTGTAGCAATAGGTATAAGCAATGGGTCATACTGTATAAAATTTCTATACAGTAGCTGCACGCTAAGAGCGAGTAAAATAAAACACACTATCCCTGACGCTAGGGAAATATCAGTATTACTTGGCATAAGAATACCTGTGGCCAGCAACCATAACAGCACACAAACACTCTTATGCGTGGTTATACGTGCGTAAAGAGAGAGTGAAAGTAAGGCAAAAATACGGTTGCTGTATAAAAATATAAAAGTAGCAGTGGATGTAAGCCATGGATATACACTGCTTGCACCTTCAAAACAAGGCCATAGTGGATGAGTAGTTAAAAAGAGTTTTTGAAATAAGGCAGCAAGAAGACTCATAAAACAACCTATACTTACTCCTAATAAAATTCTCGTAAGCCATGAGGCTTTAAATCTTTCAAAAGAATACGAAAACACTACACCAGATAAGATATAAGTGAATACTATTTGCATAAGTAGTTGAACGCAATAAGAGGTAAAATAAAGGCTCAACTGGGCAGAAATAGACTGACTTGTACTTAATGAGGCCCGTATTTCAGGCAATAGTGAAAATGCTTTACCTACTGAAAGAGCGCCAATAATAAGGCTATAAACAAGAGTTTTACGTAACGCAAAAATACCTTTTTGCCACATATGTACTGCCAAACTACCAGAAAGAGCTAGTACAATAAAAAAACATAACAAAGGGATAAATGATAAAGCTGAGTGAACAGGCTCCTCTTTTTTTTGCTGCCTTAGCCATTCTTCTGGTATAAATATAAAGCGTGTACTATCAGTTACTTTATCACCTGACAAAGTTACCGTTATTCGCGCCTGTCCTTGAGTTAATTCGGGCATCTTTTGTGCAAAGGTAAAGCTCCAGTCTTGGCGTTCTGGCTGTTTAGTAGCGTTAGCTGAAATTTCTTCTAGTTCTGTGCTGTTAAGCTTAAAAGTATCTCCAATAAAGCTTAATGCTTTTTCACGCGCCTCGTGCTCAATAAGCGTTTTGCCAGGTGACGTTTCGGGTAATTGATGCTGCAAGCGTGTTATAGTACCTGTAGAATCCACGTATATATTAAACTGCTCAGCTCGTGTGGTAAGATCACCCGCAAAGTGTGCAAAGCGTACATGCCACTGAGGTGTTGGTAGATAAGATCCTAACAGCTTATAGTATAATGCAGAATTTTGTGACCAAATAAAGCGCTCAGCTGCTGTAAGCGTTGGCATAGAGAGAGTTGTTGTTATATACCAATTGGCACTAGGGGTACCTGTATGTTCAAGCAAAGCTTGTTGAGCTGTATGCGTAGCTTTCTGCTTGCTTAGAGTAAGTATTGGCATCGGTGTATAAGTAAATTGAATAAAAGTAAAGCATGCTAAAGATACCATGCCTAAAAAGGCCATTGTATTATAACTACCAGTATTAAGCAGGTAAAACTTTGGTGGAGTATCTTCCAGAGGTCTAGACTTCAGTGGTTGCTCAGTAGTAACTGCCCAAGAGCTATTGTAAGCATCTACCTCAATTTCGTGCCATTTTTTTGCTCTAAACCTATTAAAAAATACTACTAACAGAGGAATAGTTATACCAATTAGTACGACCATTTTTTGAAATAGCATACCTGGGGCAGTCGATACAAACAAGGGCAATGCAAATAAGAGAGCATCATAAACTGTGTGAGCAATAATACCGGGTAGTAAACCAAAAGCTAGGTAAAGACCACCAAATACAAAAGACGGTATAATAAGCTCTATAACACGCACATAAGCAGGTTGTGTAGCATAATTAGCATGAGCAGCACCAAATATAACTGCTTGAAGTAAAAAACCACTTATGATACCCAAGTTACGAGAGCCTAATTTTTTACCGATTAAAGCACTTAAAGCAAGAGGTAGTGCTCTAAATAAGCACTCTTCCCAAAAGCCGGCAGTAACTGCACGAGCTAGTACACCTAGGCCTGGTGCATAGGTACTAAGTATATTAGGATCGACCAAAGAAGAAGCGGGACTCCACCAGCCACAAACTTTAGTGCCTATGCTATAAAAGAATACTACGAAAGCTAAATCAAAGCCGATAATTAAATATCCTGCAAGAGTTTTACCAAGTACCGTGTAAGAAGAAGCTATAGATTTGTCCCACATACGCCATAGTTGTATACGAGCGCCAAAAGCTTGGCGCGTAAGCCCTTCAGCAACTATAAAAGTAGTAGAATACAAAAGTATCCACAAAACAAATTGAGCTGCCAATTGCATACTATACTGGAGCCAAAAAACTTTAACAGAAAGTGCTGTGTCATAACAAAACCATAAAAAAGAAACTTGATTGAGCGCTACTAAAAGTTGGCATACAGCAATAAATATACCCATATATAATGCTGGTTTTGGCCAGAGAGCGCGTTTGCGTAGGAGAAAAAGCATACCCAAAAAGCAGCCACCAAAAAAATACAGAACATATAAGGCCGTTTGTGCAAATGATGCTATAGTTTCGTTGGCTGCACGCATTTCCTGATACGACCGAGAAAAAAACTCGGGAATATCTATAAAGTGATTAAGAGTTGTCACTTTATTACCAGTAATACTTACTGTTATTCTAAAATGAGCGTCCTTTAATTGTTTATCTGTTCTTTGATAAACAAGAGTGTAATCTCTACGACCATTTGTCCGATTTTCATGAGAAGACTCAATGAGCTTGTAGAGGTCTAACTGTATACCCCACTGACGCATAAACTGTGCAGCTTTTTCTTGAGCTTGTTCAGGTGAAAGCTGCTCTCCCGGTTGGCTTTCAGCTATAATCTCACTAAAACCATATGGTTGCCCCGTAGGAGAGAACATAAAAGTAGCTTCGTTTTGAACTCCCTCTTTAAAATGGCGTACTTGCCATTTATACGGATAGTAGATACCTTCTTTTAAAAGTTGTTGAAAAGCAGCATTGCCACCTGCATGAAGCTCAATGTAGTTCTGAATGTGCTCGTCATTATTAAAATAAGCTACTTGTTGAGCATCCGCAGGTCCAAGGTTATAAATGTTTGCTATACTACGTGCTTGTTCTAATGCTTGCTGTCTGTTCATGGTAATAGTTATATCAAGCAAAGGCATTGCTTGAGGAAAATAAACAATACTAGCAACTGTTGCAGCAGCAGATGCTAAACCAAAAACAGCCCAAAAGAGCCGAGACCTAAAAAAAGAACGCGATGTTTGCATAAAAAAGTCCTAAAATAATAAAAAAAATTAGTATCCTCAATTTCCCATATACGTATAAATAGTATACTATTAATTAAGAATATAATTACTTTTTTATATAAGAGGTTAACAAAGAGCTATGATACATGAACACGTACTAATTGAACAATCTCCTGCTCTGTCAGGTACAGTGCCGTTGGTTGGTGCTAAAAATGCAGTGCTTGTTAGCATGGCGTCACTTATACTTACAGCTGGACTATCAAAACTTACTAATGTTCCTTTTTCAAATGATGTTGAACAAATGATTCAACTTTTAAGGGACTTAGGAGCAAGTATTTTGGTGGATTATGCAAATAACAGCTTAGAAATAGATACCACTGATTTGTGCCATTGGCGTGTAAATGTTGAAATAATGAAAAAAATGCGTGCTTCTATTTTGGTAATGGGGCCATTACTTGCTCGGTTTGGCAAAGCTGATATAGCTCTTCCAGGTGGTTGTTTAATAGGTGCTCGGCCTATAGATTTTCATCTTAAAGCATTTGCAAAAATGGGTGTTACTATAGAAACTTCAGGTGAGTATTTAACCAGTAGAGTAACAGATCTTAAGGCGCAGCGCTTTGTACTTGAGTATCCAAGTGTAGGTGCAACTGAAAACATTATGATGGCTGCAACCCGTGCTATTGGTACAACACATATACTTAATGCTGCATTAGAACCAGAAGTATTTGATCTTATTGAGATTTTACAAAAGATGGGAGCTTCTATTGCTGTTGAAGCACCAGCAACAATTGTTATTCAAGGTGTAAAAGAGTTGCGACCTCTAGAGCATAAAGTAATGTACGATCGTCTTGAAGCTGGATCTTTGTTGCTTGCAGCTGCTATAACAGGTGGAGAAATTATTATACCAGAAGCTCCTACTGACTACATGGACGTGTTTTTGGTTAAGCTCCAAGAAATGGGACATGAAATTAATAAAACCGCAGATGGTAAAGGGTTGCATTTTAAGGCTACCAAATACCCTCAAGCAGTTTCTTTTAAGACCATGCCTTATCCAGGTTTTCCTACTGATTTACAAGCGCCTATGACTGCTGCTTTATGTTTAGCATCAGGTACCAGTATTGTTCATGAGACGGTTTTTGAAAATAGATTACTGCATGTGCGTGAGCTACAAAAGATGGGTGCTCAAATTTCTATTGATAATAATACCGCTACTATTAAAGGGGTTGAACAGCTGTATGGTGCTCAAGTAATAGCTACTGATATTCGTGCCTCATGCGCTTTAGTACTTGCAGGTTTAGCTGCAACTGGTCAAACTACGATGACTGGTGTACATCATTTAAAAAGAGGGTATCAAGGCTTTGCTGAAAAAATTGCTGCTTTAGGGGGTAAAGTAGCGATTAAATCGTCTTAACTCGTTTTAATAACTTGCGCTGAGCTCGGTCAATTCACGGGTAATAGTTGCTTGACGTGTCTTGTTATATTCAAGTTTCATAGCAACAATAAGCTTTTCTGCATTGCGAGTGGCTGAATCCATTGATAAAAAACGGGCAGCTTGCTCTGAAAGCAGTGATTCAAAAAGAAGCTCTTGTAATGATATGCTCAGCGTAAGCCTTTCAATAAGAGTATTAAGTTGCTCAGCTGATTCTTCAATAAGATAGTCTTGAGAGGGCTCTTGTGCAGATTGAGATACAAGCGTTTTTTCATCCAGTGGTAGGATTTCTGCTTTTTGAGGCTTTTGAACAAAAAATGTTCTTGGGTAATTGCTATAGACAGTAACTGAGCTATAGGCTGAGTTTTTAGATATAATTTCAGTTATCGCATTAGCAATAGCTACAAAGTTATTTGAGCTAAAAGTACTATAGCTTGCAACTAGCGGTAGAACAAGGCTTTTTAGATGATCAGTTGCATAACGACCAACGCTTATAAAATCGTAAGAGTCAGTAAATTGTGTTAACTGTATATCAAAAAATTTAAAAAGATGGGTGTTAAAAGTACCACATAATCCTTTTTGTGAGCTTACCAGTATAACAAGGTGCCTTTGTGGCAAAGCAGAATCTTGGGTGGTATTTGTTGCAGGTAAATGCTTAATTTTTTGCCAAAGATTTTGAAAAGCATTTTTATAAGCTAGTAGATGAACTTTTTTGTGTCGTAAACGTGAATGCGTAGACATAGAAATAAGCCGCATAGCCTGAGTTATTTTTTTTGTAGTTTCTACAGCTTTAATACGTTGTCGCATCTGAATAAGTTGTGCCATGCTCAAAACCCTAATAATAGCGCACTAAGAAATAGTAGTATACACTGTAGTTTACGCACTCTTGTGCTATTTTGCAACAAGCTCTACAGGAATGTTAGATGATAATTGTAATTGATGGCTATAACTTACTTAAACAATTAATCAAAACCGATTATGCTACGCAAATGCAGCGGCAATGGTTTATTACCTCTATGAGTCACTATGGTCATGCTCGAAAGCATACGCTTATTATAGTGTTTGATGGTGGCCAATACAAATGGCCTACCTGGGTTAAAAAAGGACAAGTGTCTGTTGTATACTCAGGAGTGCAGACAAGTGCTGATGATTATATTAAAGAATATATTGAGCAAAACAGCCAACGAGGACTATTAATAGTTTCGTCTGATAGGGCAGTAACTAATTTTGCTTTCCGCTTTACGGTACCCTCAATAGATGCCCTTGCTTTTTTTGCGCTTGTACAAGAAAGAATGCAAACTCCTGTTGTGCATCAGGCTACTACTAAGGCTACAGCTTATAAAACAAGTAGTGACGCAACAGCTAATCCTGAGCTTGATGCTCTTATGCAAAGTACTGATACTCGGGCTATTTATAAAGAAGATACACACGCTGAAGGCAAGACAAGAGCTCAAAAAAAAGATTCTAAAGAAGAAAAACAGTTATTTAAAGTGCTTAAAAAAATTTAATAACAAAAAGTTGGGTATACTATGAAAACTATAATTTATTCTCTTGATACGCTCGATGCAGTAGTTGAAGAAATATATAGCTTATTAAATACCAGTTCAGTTTTTACGTTCTCAGGTAATTTAGGTGCTGGTAAAACTACGTTTATAAAGCGATTGCTTTTAAGATGTCAGGTTGAAGGTCTAGTAACGAGTCCTACTTTTACCTATGTTGTTAACTATACCAATAAACAAGGGCAAAGTTTTTACCATTATGACTTGTATAGAATAAATCAGCAGGCAGAATTTCTAAGAGCAGGTCTTGATGAATTTTTATATGTACCTCATAGTTGGTCATTTATAGAATGGCCTGAAATAATTATGCCGCTACTTACTCAAAAAGCTTGTTATATAACTCTTGAATATCATGGTGAACATGAGAGAATGTTACGCTATAGTTTTTCAACAGATATAAATAATATATAAGAAGAACATTCAAGAGAAATAGTTGCATTAATCCTAAAAAATATTAAACTATATTTATACACATAAAAATAACGGCGAGATTCCCGAGCGGCCAAAGGGGACGGACTGTAAATCCGTTGGCAATGCCTTCGTAGGTTCGAATCCTACTCTCGCCACCACAAAAACTTATTTGCTATAACAAATAAGTTGTGGTAGAGTGTAAAAGTATACTAGCTAAATGCTAGCGGGAATAGCTCAATTGGTAGAGTGGCAGCCTTCCAAGCTGTAGGTTGCGGGTTCGAGTCCCGTTTCCCGCTCCAAATAGATGTGCTGGCGTAGCTCAGCTGGTAGAGCAACTGATTTGTAATCAGTAGGTCGCTGGTTCAAATCCAGTCGCCAGCTCCAGAAATTAAGCAAATTGTTTTTTGCTTAATTTTAGGCTATAATTATATATAGCTTTGCAGTGGGACACACTGTTTGTTGAGGGAACTGGAACTAGCCCGATGAAACAAAAACTACTTATACTCTAAGTAGATGTCAAAGTCAGTAGATTATGCCATGTTGCCCACGTAGCTCAGTTGGTTAGAGCACTTCCTTGGTAAGGGAGAGGTCACCGGTTCAAATCCGGTTGTGGGCTCCAGTAAGGCTTTCATTATTATCATTGTTGTTAAAACGTAGGTTGTTATGGCAAAAAATAGAGTAACGACTCATTTGGCATGTGAAACCTGTAAAGAAAGAAACTATACACAGGTTCTGGCTAAAAAGCGTACAGTTGGCTCATTAAAACTAGCTAAATATTGTTCGCGCTGTCGTAAGCATCATATGCACAAAGAGACAAAATAAGGTGAAGGCCAGTAGCTCTAACGGCAGAGCGGCAGACTCCAAATCTGCGGGTTGGGGGTTCGAATCCCTCCTGGCCTGCCAAGTATCCCAGCATTTTAAAAAAAGGTTACGTTTCAGTACGTGGGTGGTGCAATGAATCAAATTTCGCAGTTTCTAAAAGAAGTAAAAGTTGAATTGTCGCGTGTTGAATGGCCGAAATTAGACGAATGGGTAGGAGCTACTGCGGTAACTCTTATTTTAGTTGTCTTTTTTGCTATTTTTTTAGGTCTTGTCGATAGAGTAAACAGCTGGCTTATTTTTAATAAGATTTTTAGCTACACACAAAGGTAAGAGCCGATATTAAGGCTGATCACACATGAAAAGATGGTATGTTGTCCAGTTATATGCTGGATATGAAAATATAGTAAAAGCTGACTTGCTTAAGCGCATTGAAGAAAAAGCGCTCCAAGAATTCTTTGGTGAAGTGTTAATTCCTTCAGCAAAAATGAAACAGTTCTTTAACGCAAGCGACTCGCTACAAGACCAGCAACTTTTTCCTGGCTACATGCTTATACAAATGGAAGCAACTCCAGAAGCAATACGGTTAGTAACTACTACGCCCCGTATATCGCGCTTTTTAGGAGGAAGGGATCCTGTTCCTTTATCAACCAAAGAAATAGATCGAGTTCTAGCTCAAATACGCGGAGAAATGGTCGTATCAGGCGAGAAGCATCAGTTTGAAGTTGGTAAAGAAGTAGAAATTAAAGAAGGTCCTTTTGCGAGCTTTGTAGGAATTATAGAATCGATATATGAAGAAAGCGAAAAGCTTACTGTTATGGTAAGTATTTTCGGCAGAATGACACCGGTTGAATTAACATTTGATCAAGTTAAACGCTAAACAGTTAGGGTGACTATGAGCAAAGAGATAAAAGCGAAGATTCGCTTATTGATACCGGGAGGCGCGGCGACGCCGGCACCACCAGTGGGTGCTGCCTTAGGGCAACAAGGGGTAAATATAATGGAATTTTGTAAGCAGTTTAATGCTAAAACTGCTGATAAAAAAGGCCAAACTATTCCTGTTCTCATAACGGTTTACAGAGATAAAAAATTTGACTTTGTAATAAAGACGCCGCCTACTTCCGAGTTGATCAAAAAAAAGATAAACATCACAAAAGGTGTTTCTAAACATAAGTCTGAAAAAGCTGGAACTATCTCGATGAAAGAAATCGAAGAGATAGCAAAAGTGAAAATGGCAGACCTTAATGCCCTTGATATCGAGCAAGCAAAAAAGATTATTGCTGGAAGTGCTCGAAGCATGGGCGTTGAAGTAACGGAGTAAAAGGGCGCATCTTTATGTCAAAACATGGTAAAAAATATTTAGAAGCTAAAAAACAGGTTGCACCTGATAAAGTATTTCAGCTTCTAGATGGTATCAAAAAAGTTAAAGAATTAGCACATGCCCGCTTTGATGAATCGGTTGACGTTAACATTAACGTCGGCATTGATCCATCAAAAGGAGACCAAGTTGTGCGTGGTTCTGTCTTGTTACCTCACGGTACAGGTAAAGTAGTTAAAATTGCAGTATTTGCAAAAGGTGACTACGCAGAGGCTGCACAAAAAGCAGGAGCAGATTACGTTGGTGCTGAAGATCTTATTGAAAAGATTGAAGGTGGCTGGCTTGATTTTAACTACGCTGTTGCTACTCCAGACTTAATGGGACTTGTAGGAAAAGTAGCTAAAATTCTTGGGCCTCGTGGGCTATTACCAAATAAAAAGACCGGTACCGTGTCATTTGATACAGCAGCAGTTGTAACAGATCTTAAAAAAGGTCGTCTTTTCTTTAAAAACGACAAAAACGGTATAGTTCATTTTTCTTTTGGTCGCGTGTCATTTGAACCTCAAAAGCTTTACGATAATCTTGTAACTTTTGCGCGTGCTCTTGCATCGTCTAAGCCTGCTTCATCTAAGGGTAAGTTCATCAGAAAGATGACTATATCATCAACCATGGGTGTTGGTATCCCAGTTAACCAAGACGAACTCTCTTGATTGAAAAGGTATATACATGAATCGCCAAGATAAACAGTTAGCAATTAAATCAATAAAAGATGACTTTAAAAATAGCCAAGCTTCGTTTCTTATTGGTGTACAGGGATTGACTGTTGAAGCTGTTCAAGGTCTTCGTAAAGGTCTTCATAGCAAAGGTGCGCAACTTAAAGTGTCTAAAAATACACTTCTTAAACTTGCCATCAGTGAAATGGAAGGTCTGACCAGTTTAGCTCCTCATTTTAAAGATCAAATAGCTATTGTATTTGCACGTGACGAAAGTCCTGCTATTGCACAGCTTATTTATACCGCAGCAAAAGCTAATACAAAATTAACTATTGTTGCTGGATCTTTAAATGACAAAGTCATAGACAAGTCACAGATTGAGTTTCTTGCAACTCTACCAAGTAGAGAAGTATTACTTGCTCAAGTGTGCGGTACCTTAAAGGCTCCAATTTCAGGTTATGTAAGCATATTAAATCAGCTTATTTTAAGACTTTTATGGGTGCTTACAAAAGCAGCCGAAAAACAACAGTAATTTATAAGTAAAAATAATTTAAAGCGTAATAGCGCATGGAGAATGCAATGGCATCCAGAGAACAATTAATAAATGACATTGGTAATATGACCGTTCTTGAGCTTGCAGAACTTGTAAAAGCTCTTGAAGAAAAGTTTGGTGTTTCAGCTGCTATGCCTATGGCTGCTGCAGCTGCTCCATCAGCAGGTGCTGATGCAGGCGCTAAAAAAGATGAAGAAAAGTCTGAGTATAAAGTAGAATTAATCGCTGATGAAAACTCTGATAAAATCAAAATTATCAAAGCGCTTCGTCAAGTAACTACTTTAGGTCTTACTGAAGCTAAAAAAGCAGTTGAAGATTCTATTGGATCTTCAACAGTGCTTGCAGAAGCAGCATCTAAAGATGATGCTAAAAAAATGAAAGAAACACTTGAAGCCGCTGGTGCTAAAGTAAAGCTTTCCTAAGATTTTTTATTGTGCCCAACCTGTGTTTTTACGCAGGTTGGGATTTCCGCTAGTAATTTTCTTAAAGCAAAATATAAAGAGTTTAAATACATCACTATTCTTTTTGTTATACAAGGAGCAGCTTAATGTCTAGCCTCCGCACGGGCAAGGAACTTATCCGTAGATCTTTTGGTAAGATCAAGGATATCGTTCCCGTTCCTAATTTAATAGAAATTCAATCACGGTCTTTTAACGAGTTCGCTCAATTAGACTTTTTGCCTACAGAGCGTCAGTTAATTGGGTTAGAAAAAGTATTTAAGGATATCTTTCCTATAGAATATAATGATAAGATGTCACTTGAGTATGTAAGCTATGAGTTGGGTAATTGGGCGTGTACTTGTGGTAAATTAACAGGTATTACCAATCGCTATACATGGAGCTGCTCTTCGTGTAAAAAGTCTGATTGTTCACGCTTAAATCATGATTTAGAGTGTTCATTTTGTCATAAATCTACCGCACGTTATAAAACGTGTTCTAACTGCTTAGCACGAGTAACCGTTCAGGTTGCTATGAGCGTTGACGAGTCACGTTCAAGTGGTCAGACTTTTGGCATGCCTCTTAAAGTAAAAATGCAGCTTATCACTTGGGATGCTGATGAAGAAAATAATAAAGTCTTGCGCGATATAAAAGAGCAAGATATTTTCTTTGCAGATGTTCCTGTTATGGCTGACCTATACGAAGATAATGGCCAGTTTAAATTAGGTAATTTAGGAACTTTTTTAATTAACGGTGTAGATCGTGTAATTGTAAGTCAGTTACATAGATCTCCTGGTGTAGTTTTTTCTCAAAGTAAGAAAATTAAAGATGTGCGTGGTAAACCGTACTATTTAGCACGTATTATACCAATGCGTGGATCATGGATCGATTTTGAGTTTGATAGCAGTGACTACCTGAACGTACGAATCGATAAAAAGAAAAAGATGCTTGTTACAACGTTTTTACAAGCATTAGGGGTACCAAGGGAACAAATTATACCATTCTTCTATCGTTTTGATAGTATCTGTGTCTCAAAAGGTGAATTTTATCAAAAACTTGATGAATCTCTTTTGGGTACTCGTATTGAGAAAGGTATGCTGCCGTCACTTAAAGATGAAGATGCTCTTGTTGGTAAACGTATTACTAAAGAATTACTTACACGTCTTCAAAAAATGGATGTCGATAGACTTATTTTGCGTAAAAGCACTTTGCTCAACAGAGTATTTGGAAGCGATGTCATAAATAACGATACTGGCGAAGTAATTATTGAACAAGGTGTTACCCTTAACGAAGATAGTTTTGAGTTGCTTAAGAAATTTAATTTCTTACAATTTAACTTAATTGCGTCTTCCGGGTATGTGTTTCAACCTACTATACCTTTAACATTAAGCCAAGACAAGTGTTATTCTGAAGAAGATGCATTACGTGAAGTACACGCCAAGCTGTGGCCTGGTGATACGTCATCATTACGTGAAATTAAACAGCGTTTAGAAGATTTGTTTTTTAATAGCCGTTTATATGATCTAACTAAAGTTGGTCGTATACGTATGAATCGTAAGTTAGATCTTCAGTTAAATGAAAGTATAACAACGTTAACGCTTGAAGATATACTTGCTACTATTAAATATCTAGTGAATTTGCGTGAGCGTGGTGAAGGTGAACTTGATGATATTGATCATTTAGGAAACCGTCGTGTACGCCTTGTAGGTGAACTGCTTAATAACCAAGTATATGTGGGACTTTTAAGAATAGAGCGCATAGTACGAGAGCGTTTTAGAATTCAAGAAACGCATGGTGCTTTAATGCCTCAAGATTTCTTGAACGTCAAACCACTTAATGCGGTACTACGTGAGTTTTTTGGTACAGGTCAGTTATCCCAATTTATGGATCAGACTAATCCTCTAGCTGAAATTGCTCATAAACGTCGTCTTTCTGCTCTCGGGCCCGGTGGTGTTATGAAAGATAGAGCTACCTACGAAATTCGTGATGTTCATACGTCACATTATGGTCGTATATGCCCTATTGAAACACCAGAAGGTCAAACCGTTGGGCTTATTTCATCACTTTCAACGTACGCTATGGTAAACGAGCTTGGGTTTATTGAAACAGCCTATAGACCGGTGACTAATGGTGTAATGAGCGATGAAGTAGCTTTCTTAGACGCTTTTGAAGAAGGTGATAAATATATTGCTCAAGCTGACGCAGTAGACGTAGTTACCAAAAAACTTAAAACTGAACAGGTATTTACGCGTCATGAAGGTAACTTCATGTATGTTGATGCCAATAGAATTAACTATGTAGATCTTTCACCTAAACAACTTGTGTCAGTATCTACAGCACTTATACCGTTTTTAGAGCATGATGATGCCAGCCGTGCATTAATGGGTGCAAACATGCAACGACAAGCAGTACCGCTTATTCGTATGCAACCACCAATTGTAGGTACTGGTATGGAATCAGAAATTGGTCGCTCTTCAGGTGCTACTATTGTTGCTAAACATGCTGGTATAGTTGAATATGTATCATCCGAAAAAATAGTTATTCGGGTTGATGAAAACGAATTTAGAAATGTAGATGATTGGATATCTCAAGGTGTTGATACTTATTATTTACGTAAGTTTCAACGATCAAGCTACAGTACTTGGATTCATCAATCACCTATAGTAAAACCTGGTGATCGCGTTAAAGCTAATGATATTTTAAGTAACGGAACGTCTGTTTATAATGGTGAACTTGCTCTTGGTTCAAACTTGCTTGTGGCATTTATGCCTTGGCATGGTTATAACTTTGAAGATGCTATTATTCTAAATAAACGTTTAGTATCTGAAGATGTATTAACATCAGTTCATATTGATGAATACGTTGTAGATGCACGTGATACGAAGCTTGGACCTGAAGAAATTACGCGTGACATACCAAACGTAAGCGAGACTGCTTTAGCCGGCCTTGATGAAGATGGTATTGTGCGTATTGGTACTCGTGTTCGTCCTGGTGATATTTTAGTTGGTAAAGTAACTCTTAAAGGTGATATTCAATATTCACCTGAAGAAAAACTATTACGAGCTATCTTTGGTGAAAAATCACGTGAAGTACGCGATACTTCTTTGAGAGTACCACCAGGCATAGAAGGTACTGTAATCGACGTTAAAATCTTCTCGCGTAGTGGTATGCGTAAAGATAAACGTTACAAAGAAATGGTAGCAGAACAAACAGCTCGTTTAGAAGCTGATTTTGCTATGCATATAAGTTCATTAGAAAAGATGGTTGCTCAAAAAGTAGCACAAGAACTTACTGGTAAAGAAGCAGTAACTAAAAGCTCTAAAGCGCTTATGACCGGTGATGTTTTTGATGCAGATAAACTTTCTACAGTGCCATTAGAACAACTTATAGGATTACGTACTACTCATAAAGAGACCAACGAAAAAGTTGATTATCTTAAAGGGTCATTAGAAAACCAGATTCGTATTTTAAACGGTCTTAAAGAAGAACGTATTAATAGACTTAAAAAAGGTGATCCACTACCATCTGGCGTTATTAAAATGGTTAAAATTTATATAGCCATGAAACGTCCTGTATCGGTTGGTGATAAAGTTGCCGGTCGTCATGGAAATAAAGGTGTGGTATCTATTATTGTACCTCGTGAAGATATGCCTTATTTAGATGATGGCACACCGGTTGATATAATTTTAAACCCTGTGGGTGTACCTTCCCGTATGAACGTAGGTCAAATTCTTGAAACTATTCTAGGATATAGTGGCAAGCAACTTGGTAAACGTATTGGTGAAGCTCTTAAAACTCAAGGGTATAACGAAGTTAAAAAACAGCTTATAAGCTATTACAGTGAAGAACTGGTTTCTACGTATGAATCTCAGTATGGTGAAGAAGGTGTTCTTGAACTTGGGCGTAAAACTGCTGAATTTGGTGTATTTTATAAAACACCAGTGTTTGATGGCGGCAACCTAAAAGACGACATTGAACCGTTGCTTAAAGAGATTAACGTTAAAGAAAACGGTACCTTTAAAATTCGTGATGGACGAACAGGTGATTATTTTGATCAACCAGTGACAGTTGGGTGCATTTATATAATGAAACTAAACCATATGGTTGATGATAAGTTACATGCTCGATCTGTTGGGCCATACTCACTTGTTACTCAGCAGCCGCTGGGTGGTAAAGCACAGTTAGGTGGTCAAAGATTTGGTGAAATGGAAGTATGGGCTCTTGAAGCTCATGGTGCCGCGTATGCTTTACAAGAAATGCTTACTTATAAGTCTGATGACGTAAGTGGTAGACATAAAGTGTATGAAGCATTAGTACGCAACGAAGATATCCCTGAACCAGGTCTTCCAGAATCATTTAACGTATTAATCAAAGAGCTTCAAAGTTTAGCTCTGCGGATAGATTTATTTAAGAGCGGTAAGGAGGAAGTCAGTGACTAATCGACTACTTGAGCGCTTTCGCGAGTATATAAATGCTACGCAGTTTAATGCTCTTAAGATTGGACTTGCGTCTCCTGAAAAGATACATTCTCTTTCGTATGGAGAAGTTAAGAAGATCGAGACTATTAACTATCGTACACTAAAACCAGAACGTGACGGTTTATTCTGTGCTCGTATATTCGGGCCGGTTAAAGACTGGGAATGTAACTGTGGTAAATATAAACGTATGAAACACAGGGGTATAACCTGTGAAAAATGCGGAGTTGAAGTAATTCAAGCACGAGTAAGACGTGAAAGAATGGGCCACATTGAGTTGGTGGCCCCCGTATGTCATATTTGGTACCTTAAAGGTATTCCAAGTTATCTTGGTCTTATTATGGATATGGCTATAAAAGATCTTGAACGAGTTATCTATTTTGATGCTTATTTAGTTATAAAACAAGGTAAATCACCGTATCCACGTAAAACATTATTAAGTGCTGTAGACTATGATTACTATACTGAAACACACCCAGAAGATGCAGAATTTTTTGCAGAAACTGGTGCTGAAGCAGTAAAGCAAGCGTTAAGCTTACTTGATCTACACGAAGAGGTAAAGCGCCTTCAAGAAGAATATGAGAAGATAACTTCTGTTGCTGCACGCCACAAATTAATGCGTCGTATCAAAGTGCTTTCCAGCTTAATACAAGGAAATTTGCGTCCTGAATGGATGATAATGACTGTACTTCCAGTATTACCACCAGACTTGCGTCCATTGGTACCTTTGGAAGGTGGCCGTTTTGCAAGTTCAGATCTTAATGAACTTTATAGACGGGTACTTAACAGAAATATTCGTTTGCAAAGATTGATAGAAATTGAAGCTCCTTCAGTTATTATCAAAAACGAAAAACGTATGTTACAAGAATCTGTTGATGCTCTTATTGATAACGGTCGTCGAGGGCAGCCTGTGCGCGGTCCAAATCGTAGACCACTTAAATCATTAAGTGAAATGCTTCGTGGTAAACAAGGTCGTTTCAGACAAAACTTGCTTGGTAAACGTGTAGATTATTCCGGTCGATCAGTAATTGTGGTTGATCCTGAACTTAAGATGGATCAATGTGGTCTACCTAAAATTATGGCACTTGAATTATTTAAGTCACATGTATATGCAGGTTTATTAGAGCGTGAATTAGCGCCTAATTTACGTGTTGCAAAACGCATGGTAGAAGAATCATTGCCAGAGGTGTGGGACGTGCTTGAGCAAGTGGTTAAAGGGTACCCAGTACTTCTTAACCGTGCACCAACACTTCACAGATTAGGTATACAAGCATTTTATCCAATGCTGGTTGATGGTAAAGCTATTAAGATTCATCCACTGGTATGTGCTGCTTATAACGCTGACTTTGATGGTGACCAGATGGCTGTTCATATACCGTTAAGTAGTCTAGCTAAAGCAGAGTGTGAAAATCTTGTATTGTCTACCAAAAATATATTGTCTGCTGCTAACGGGCGACCAGTAACGGTTCCAAGTCAGGACATGGTTCTTGGGCTCCATTATATAACTAAAGTGCGTTGTAACGCTCTTGGTGAAGGTATAGTATTTAGTAACACTCAAGAAGTGGTAACTGCGTATCAATTTGGCAAAGCTGACATGCACGCACGTATTAAAGTGCGTTTAGAAGGCTCTAGAATAGTAGATACTACCGTAGGCCGCGTTATCTTATACGAAGCTATACCCCAAGGATCAGAATTTGATTGGGTCAATAAAATTATGACCCGTGCTGATCTTACGCGTCTTGTTGAACGTGTCTATGTTCGTTTTGGTAGTGATGCAACAGTTAAGTGTTTAGATAATATTAAAAAACTTGGATTCTACAACTCTACTAAAGCAGGTATTTCTATTGCTATTAGTGATCTTGTTGTTCCTGAGAAAAAAGATACTATTATTGCTAAAGCTGAAATTGAAGTACAAAAAATCGAACAACTCTATATGGACGGTATCATCACTAATGGTGAACGTTACAATAAAGTATTAAGTCTTTGGTTCCAAGCTGCACTTGATGTTGCTGGACAAATGACTAAAGAGTTTGAAGTACAAGATCAGCTTGCTTTTGTTAACAGTCAAAAAGACTTTCAGCCGTTTAATCCTTTGTTTATGATGTTAGAGTCCGGAGCAAAAGGATCTAAAGAGCAAATTAAACAGCTTGTAGGTATGCGTGGTTTGATGGCTAAACCATCAGGTGAAATTATGGAAACACCCGTTAAAACCAACTTCAAACAAGGTCTGAGCGTATTTGAATACTTTATTTCTACTCATGGTGCTCGTAAAGGTCAAGCCGATACAGCGCTTAAAACAGCAAACTCAGGGTATTTAACTCGTCGTCTTGTAGATGTAGCTCAAGATGTTGTTATTTCTCTGGCTGACTGTAAAACGCTTGGCTACATTGAGATAGAAGATCTTAAAGAATCTGGTGATACACTGTACGCATTGCCACAACGTGTGTATGGCCGTGTTGCAGCTCTTGATCTTAAAGATCCTGTTACAGGTACGTTATTGCTTAAACAAGGTGATATAGTAAGGCGTTCAGATTTAGAAAAAATAAACGATTCAGCCGTTTCACGTATTGCTATCCGCTCTGCATTGACTTGTCAGGCAAAGCGAGGTATCTGTGCTAAGTGTTATGGTATTGATTTGTCTAAAGGTGAACTTGCAGATAATGGTACTACAGTAGGTATTATTGCAGCACAGTCTATTGGTGAACCTGGTACTCAGTTAACTATGAGAACTTTCCACGTTGGGGGTACTGCGAGTTTATCTGATCAATCATCATATAGTGCTAAATATAATGGTATAGTGCAATTGCGTGGTATGAGAACAGCTGTTAACCGCGAAAATCAGACAATAATTATGAGCCGTAAAGCGCGCTTATTAATTATGTCACCTGATGGCCGTGAACTTCAACGCAACGACATTGAGTATGGTGCGCTTTTATTAGTAAACGATGGTCAAGAAGTTACCATAGGTACTAAACTTGCCAATTGGGATGCTAACAATAAAGTATTGTTAACAGAATATGCCGGACGAGCACGCTATATCGATTTACTAGAAAACGTTACTGTTCAAGACAGATTTGATGAAGCAACCAATCGTTCAAGTAAAGTAGTACTTGATCATAAGGGCGATAAATATCAGCCGGCTATTAGTATTATCGATGAACATGATGAAGAGATAGCCCAATACTATGTGCCAACAGGCGCTTACTTAACCGTAGGCGACAACCAAGTGGTAAAAGTTGGTGACATATTGGTTAAAACTCCACGTGAAGCATCTAAAACTAAAGATATTACCGGAGGTTTACCTCGTATTGCAGAATTATTTGAAGCACGTATGCCAAAAGATCCTGCTATTATTGCAGATATTGATGGTGAAATAGTGTTTGGTGGTCTGCATAGAGGACTTCGTAAAGTCAGCGTTGTTAGTGGTGATGATTCTTATGATTACTTTATCCCTCGTAATAAGCAGCTTAACGTTGCTAACGGAGACAGAGTAACTGCTGGTGATCCACTAACTTCTGGAACTCCTGTATTACATGACATTTTACGTATACTTGGG
The DNA here is from genome assembly GCA_013821315.1 of Candidatus Dependentiae bacterium. Lineage (NCBI taxonomy): Bacteria > Candidatus Babelota bacterium. Next base: position 56,230 of record JACDHA010000004.1, read on the forward strand.
CCAGAAACATTGCAGCGCTATTTAGTAAACCAAATTCAACAAATTTATCGTTTACAAGGTGTTGACATTAACGATAGGCACATAGAACTTATTGTAAGACAAATGCTTCGTAAAATGCGTATTGTTGAACCAGGCGATACTGAATTCTTGATTGGTGATCGTGTAGATCGTATTCACTTTAGAACAGTAAACGCTGCTCTACAAGCTGAAGGTAAACGTGTAGCAGTAGCTAAACCAGTACTTATGGGTATTACATTATCATCCCTAGGCACTGAAAGCTTTATTTCTGCAGCATCTTTCCAAGAAACTACACGTATTTTAGCTGAAGCAGCTATATCCGGTCAAGTAGATCACCTTTACGGTTTAAAAGAAAATGTTATTATAGGTAAGTTGATACCTGCAGGAACTGGCATTAAGACGTTCAGAAAAAAGTATATTGATCGTCAAGGCCAAGAAGAGCAGTAAGAGATATTAAGGCGCGTAGCTCAGGGGTAGAGCATTGCTTTGACGTAGCAAGGGTCAGCGGTTCAAATCCGCTCGCGCCTACCATTTAAAAGATAAATAAGTACTTTTTTTTTGAGGTTTATTCCATGGCATTAAAACAAGCTAAATCAGAAATGATAGCAAACTTTAAACAATCAGAGCATGATACAGGTTCAACAGCAGTACAAATTGCATTGCTTACCAACCGTATCAATAGCTTAACTCAACATTTTAAAACACATGCTAAAGATTATGCATCAAAGCGTGGCCTTCTTAAAATGGTTGGGCAACGTCGTAGCTTTTTAAGCTACTTAGCAAAACATGATCAAGCACAATATAGACAGCTTTTAGAACGTTTAGGCTTACGTAAGTAACGCGTACCTGTTTTATACTGTATAATTTCCCTAACTGAAGTAGGTTGACCTCAAATGGAAAAAAGATTTTACCTACCCGAATTTCAGTATGAAGCGATAACTGGTAAATTTGCTAGTCAAGCTGATGGAGCTGTATGGCTTCAGCAGGGCGGTACTGTAGTACTTGCTACTGTAGTATCGGCTCCTTCTAAGGAATTTCCGGGTTTTTTACCTTTAACAATTGATTATCGAGAAAATTTTGCTGCAGCCGGCAAAATTCCTGGCGGCTATTATAAGCGTGAAGGTAAATTTAGCGATAAAGAAGTACTTGTAAGCCGTCTTATAGATCGTGCTATACGACCACTTTTTCCTGAAAATTACTTTAATCAATTGCAAATACTTATTACAGTGTACTCTGTTGATAAAGAAAATATGCCTTCTAACTTAGCTTTAGTTGCAGGATCACTTGCGCTTTCTCTTTCTAAAATACCCTTTTTGGGTCCTATAGGTATAGTAGAAATAGGTAGAGTAAACGGCGAGTGGATAGCAAATCCAGTGTATGCTCAAAACCAAGAATCTGATGTAAAAATTACTGTAGCAGGAACTTATGAAGGTATCTGCATGGTAGAAGGAAACACCAACCAAATATCTGAAAAAGAGTTGGTTGATGCTTTATTTTTAGCTCATGAATCTATTAAAAAACAAGTAGCATGGCAAAAAGGAATTGCGCAAGAAGTTGGTGTTTCTAAAGAAGAAATAGTAGATCAATTTAATTGGAATGAGTGGATGGCTCGCGCCAAAAACTTTTTGACTGCTGATAATATAGAACCTTTATATACTGCTAATAAGCCTGAACGTGGTAGAGCAATGTCTGCTTTAAAAGAAGCATTCTTTACACAATATAAAGAACAAGCAACCGAGCTTGGTATATCATCAACTTTCTTAGGCTATGTATTTGATTCTGAACTTGAATTAGCTCTTACTGAACATGCTTTTACCACAGGTAAACGTATAGATAGTAGAGTATTTGCAACAGTAAGGCCTATAAGTACAGAAGTAGGATTATTACCCTTTACTCATGGTTCGGCTTTATTTAAGCGTGGCAACACACAAGCGCTGGCAACAGTAACCTTGGGTGGCGGTCAGGATGAACAAAAAATAGAAGATATAATGGGCGAAACGACCGACAGTGCGTTTATGCTTCATTATAACTTTCCTCCCTTTTCAGTGGGTGAAGTTCGTGCAATGCGCGGTCCTGGTAGACGAGAAGTTGGCCATGGTCATTTAGCAGCATCTGCACTTAAAGCTATTTTGCCATCACGCGAAAAGTTTCCTTATACCATACGTATCGTTGCAGATATTTTAGAGTCTGATGGTTCTAGCTCTATGGCTACCGTCTGTGCTTCTACTATGGCTCTTATGAATGCTGGTGTACCTATTGCAGAAATGGTCAGCGGTGTTGCTATGGGCTTAATTCAAAGTAAAGCAGGCGAATTTCAAGTACTTACTGATATAGCTGGTATAGAAGATGCTTTTGGCCTTATGGACTTTAAAGTAGCAGGAACTCAAAATGGTATTACTGCTATCCAAATGGATATCAAATATAAGGGTGGCATTCATAGAGAAATCTTTGAAAAAGCTCTTGCTCAAGCTCGTGTAGCTCGTCTTTTCATTCTTGACGAAATGCGTAAAGTAATGACTGCGCCTAATGCTCAACTTTCAGAATTAGTGCCACAAATAGTTTCATTTAAAGTTCCTACCGATAAAATAGGTGCAATAATTGGTTCTAAGGGTAGTGTTATTAAAGATATTATTGCTCAAACTGGCACAACAATAGACATTGAAGAAGATGGTACTGTGAAGATCTTTGGTCATCCAGGTCCAAAACTTGATCAAGCTGTTGCATGGGTTAAAACGCTTGGCGGTCGTATTGAAAAAGGTACTATTTACAAAGGTGCGATTAAAAAGCTTGCTGAATTTGGTATATTTGTAGAGATAGCACCAGGACAAGATGGTCTTGTGCACGTATCTAACTTGCCAAAAGCTCGTCAAAACAATTTCGCAGCGTCAATGAAAGTTGGCGAAATAGTAACTGTAGAAGTAGTAGATTATGATGAAACTACGGGTCGAATCCGCTTAAAATTGAATGAATAAAACTATGGCTAGTAAAATTAGAAGAGTTGATCAACGATCTCACGATCAGCTTCGTCCATTGCGAGTAAGCTACGATGTGTTTAATTATGCATCAGGCTCAACGCTGTTTGAAATGGGTAACACAAAAGTGTTATGCGCAGTAACATTACAGCAAGGTGTTCCTCATTTTTTACGTGGTAAAAAATCTGGATGGCTTACTGCAGAGTATTCTCTTCTTCCAGCTTCAACCCCTATAAGAACCGTGCGAGAAGTAACTGCTAACAAACGAAGCGGTCGTACAATCGAAATATCACGACTTATTGGTAGAACATTGCGTTCTGTTGTTAACTTGGATGCACTTGGTGAACAAACGATTTTTATTGATTGTGATGTTTTACAAGCTGATGGTGGAACTCGTACAGCATGTATTACTGGTGCTTATTTAGCGCTAAGAGCAGCTGTTACACGTTGGGTTCATAAAGGTATACTGTCTCATACTATTTTAACTGATGAATTAGCAGCAATTTCTGTTGGTGTAACTCAAGAGAGTGCTCTTCTTGATTTAGATTTTGTAGAAGATAGTGCTACAGAAGCTGATTTTAATTTTGTACTTACAAAATCAGGCAAAATAGTTGAGCTACAAGGCTCTGCTGAGCAATTTCCATTAACATGGGATCATTATGAAGAAATGCGATTCTTAGCTATTAAAGGGGTCCAAGAACTCTTTACTTTCTTTGATCGTAATTTATACATAATTGCGCCACCAGAACCGTTACCATCATCTCAGTCACATAACTCTTTGTATAGATCGATATTTGAGTAAAATAGCTCTCTATGAATATACTCTCTTTTATTGAAACTATAAGCAGGTCCCCGGAAATTTTATCGGGGATTTCTGTTTGTTTTTTTAAACTTACTAGTTTGAGTCCACTTTATGTAGCAGAGATTACACGTTTTTTAAAATCACAGCCGTTTCTTTGTGTAAACCCTCTTGATTTAGATACGGTACCTCTAGAACAAGCACAAGCGCAACTCCAAATGAGTTTTCTTGGCACTAAGCATTTTTATGTGCTCAAAAACATACAAGCGCTTGAGATTGCTACTAAAAAAAAGTGGCTAAGCTTTATAAAAAATTATAAAGGGCCACACACCATTGCGCTTTTTGATGCTACTGCAGATTTTGTAGCTAGTTCAGATTGTTTGGTAATTGATATTCCTGAAAAAGTAACACTTGAGGAGTATAGGCGTCTTGTTGCTGTGCTTTACCCAAAAGATCACGTAGCTTCTATTGCTGAAACCGTAGTAAAGCTTTTTGAAAAACAGACTACTATTGTTGTTGATACAGCGTGTATACTTATAGCATATCAAAATATGCTTGGTACCAGTGCCGATCAGTTTTTACAACAGATCATAACTAAAGTGATCCCTGCAGATAAATCATTCTTTACTTTAAGTGGTTTATTGTTTGCGCGCCAACGCAAAGACTTTTTTAGCTCCTTAGTGAATTTTAAAGACTATCCAGATGAGTTTTGGACAGTCTTTTGGTCTGATCAACTATGGCAAGCCACTTTATTTGTAGCTAAAGCTCAAGAAACTTCAGTGCAAGAGGCTAAACAGCTTGGTTTTAAGTTACCATTTTCTTTTATCAACAAAGATTGGCGCCTCTATACCCCAGAGCTTTTAGCTCAAGCACATCAATTTTTATATAGCCTTGACTATAGATTAAAAAACGGTGGTGGTGACTATGGCCTTGAGCTTTGGTATCACAAATTCTTTTTAGGCAAGTTCTAGCTACAGTAATTGGCGCTCAAGATTAGCTGCTAATGTAGAAGCTATGCTTAAAGCAAGTTCTGCATTCTGCTCTTCTACCATAACACGCAGTAATGGTTCAGTGCCCGAATACCGTACAAGAAGTCGTCCAGCACGTAACTGTTTTTTACTCTCTTCAATAAGAGAGAGAAGCGGCTCTTCTTCTAAAGATTTTTTTCTTTTTACTTTAATATTTAGTGTAATTTGGGGATATTTTAAAAATGTTACCATATCCCAATTGTCTGTATGCTCAAGAGCTTCAATAATACGTAGTGCCACTAAAATACCGTCGCCGGTCTTGTTTTTATCTCTTAAAATAATATGTCCTGAAGGTTCGCCACCTAAAAATAAGCTATGAGCAGTCAGAGCTTGTGCTATATATTTATCGCCAACAGCTGTTCTTATTAGTTTTTTATCTCTTTTGTGTAAGAAAACTTCTAATGCTTGATTGGTCATAACAGTACCTACAAGAGTATCTAGATGAGCATAAGCGGGATGATTACTTAAAAGAGCGAGTATATCGTCACCGTCTTTTACTATACCATTGCCAGAAACTGCCATTATTCTGTCACCATCACCATCAAATGCAAAACCTATAGTAGCATGAGTGTCTATAACTGCTTTTTGTAAACCCTCAAGATGCAAAGCTCCACAATTTTCATTTATATTAATGCCTGTTGGTTTATTATTCAGCGTTATAACCGTAGCTCCTAAAGCTTCAAATACAGCGGGAGCAAGTTTATAAGTGGCTCCATTTGCTACATCTAGTACTATTTTTTTTCCTGTTAATATCATACTCTTAAAATTAGTCAAAAGAGCATTAAGATAAAGAGAATAAGCGTCAGGATACTTTTTAAGAACGCCATAAGTGGTATCTTGCAGGTAAGCACTAGAAAAAGAGCGTATAAGTTCACTTATGCGTAGTTCATCGTCAGCAGTAAGTTTACCCGTAAGAGTATCATGTATTTTAAGGCCATTATCGCTATACACGTTGTGAGATGCAGAAATTACAATCCCACAGTTAAAGCTGCTGTTAGAGCTTACCAAGTAACTTATTGCAGGCGTAGGAAGCACTCCGGCATCGTAAATAGTTATTGGATAGTGTAGTAGGCCCGCAGTAAGAGCATCTTTTATCCAAGTGCATGACTCACGTGTATCATGACCTATTAGTATAGATGCATGAGAACCATATTTTTCCTGGCTCCATGCTCCCAATGCTTTACCAAGAACTTTAACACCTTCAGGAGTGAAAGGATAAGTGCCTACGGGGCCTCGAATACCGTCAGTGCCAAAAAGATTGTTCATAAATTATATACTTTCTTGAGAAAGAGTAAATAGTAGTGTGTGTGGTATAGTCTCGCTTACCGTAATGGTAGACGGCAGTAGAAGACTTTTAGCAGTAATTGTATAATTTTGGGGACCTACATGAAGTTCTTGAGCATTAATATGCGCTGCTAAAGTGTGGTTATCTAAACGATGCAAATAAGATCGTTTACCGTGTAATTTAACCCATAGCTTCTCTGGAGCATCTATTTTAATTGTTGCTGTTTGATTGTAAAAACAAAGCGGTACTGATAACCAGAGAGTCGCTGGAAAAGCCTCTCCTACAAAAGACCACAAGCTGTAACCAATAATAAGGGCACTTACTTTAAGAAAACGGGTACTTACTAATGCTGCTTTTATGCTTATATTCATATAATCACCTTAAATTTAAACTATTTTTTTGTCAAATTGCTCTTAAATCTGTAACTGCTTCTGGGTAGGAGTTTTAAAGTTGTGTGGTACAGAAGTCTCTTTTTTTGGTGTAATATAAGCATATAATAACAATAATGTCTGCTGCGCGTCATTATGCTCTATAAGTTTACCTTGTACTATAAGATCAAAAGTACGAGCAAGAGAATTTACTTTAAATACTAAAGCATCAGTTTTTGAGGTAATAAAAATGGCATCTTGTTTCCATTTGGCAAGTGCTAGCACGTCAGGACTAATCCATTCGTCATTGAGTTCTAGTTGCCATGAAGCATTAGTAGCTATAAGCTTGCCCTCTTGATTAAGCCACAATAAATGCTCTTGTGTGTAGCTATGTTTTTCAAGGAGTATATCAAAAGCATCTTTTTTAATATCGGCGTAAAAAGAATAGGGTGCTTTAAGAATATCTTGCAAGCTATCGCATCGTTCTATAACGCCAATAATATCTTTTTTATTATTAACAGCATTTAACAATATTTTCATTAGCTCATCAATCCAATGTATATCTTCTTTTGGAGTTTTTTGCATTTTTTTAAGTACAACAAAGTTTTTTTGTAGCGTTTCTTGATGTACTAGGATAAATAAAGTCAATACTACGGGAATAGCACTAAGTAATACAGTAGTAAGAGTATACAAAGAGCAGTAATAAGAACCCATTAAAAGTATATAGTAACTATAAAAAGCATAAGTAAGATCTTTTTGCACATCTTTTTTAAGCCAGACTAAAAAACCATACGTTATGGTGCTAAACAGGGTTATTTCTAGGACATCGCGCCATGAGCTTATATATAATTCCTGGGAGAAAAATGTATAAATCTGTGATAAACTGATCATGCTGTTCCCTTTTATTTAAGTATATACAATTAACTATCTCTTATTACTATGTAAAGAAGTTTACTATGAAAAATCAAGTAGTTTTAACTGGTGACCGTCCTACAGGGCCACTTCATTTAGGCCATTATGTAGGATCACTTGCTAACCGTATCAGTTTGCAAGACAATTATACACAGTTTGTTATGATTGCCGATGTTCAAGCTCTTACTGACAATGTCGACAACCCCACTAAAGTACATGATAACGTATTACAAGTGGCTTATGATTATTTAGCAGTGGGCATAGATCCTCAAAAGACAACCATTTTTATTCAATCGCTTATACCTCAAATAGCCGAGCTTACTGTATTTTATTTAAATCTTGTTACAGTAAATCGCCTGCGTCGTAATCCTACAATAAAAACTGAAATACAGCAAAAAGGATATGGCGATTCTCTTACAGCAGGATTTTTAATGTATCCAGTAAGTCAAGCAGCTGATATCACCGTAGTAAAAGCACAGCTTGTTCCCGTTGGTGAAGATCAACTACCTATGATCGAACAAACCAATGAAATAGTACGTGCATTTAATCGAATTTATAAAACGGATGTACTCGTTGAAGCTCAAGCTTTAGTACCTAAAATTGCGCGCCTTCCGGGTCTTGATGGTCAAGCAAAAATGAGTAAATCGCTTGGTAACGCGCTTTATCTTTCTGATTCATCTGACGTGGTAGCCAAAAAAGTACGTAGTATGTATACCGATCCAAATCATCTTAAGGTAAGTGATCCAGGACAAGTAGAAGGCAATACAGTGTTTTACTACCTAGATGCTTTTGATCCACGAGTAGATGAAGTAGAAGAACTGAAAGCTCAGTATCGGCGTGGCGGCCTTGGTGACAGTGTTCTTAAAAAGAGGTTGCTAGAAGTTCTTGAAGCTTTTCTTACCCCTATTAGAGAGCGTCGTAAAGAGCTTGAGCAAGATCCAGCATATGTGCTTAGTGTATTAAAAAAGGGCACTGAATATACGCAGCAAGTAGCAAGTACTACTATGCATGAAGTACGTGAAGCTTTAAAGTTACACTACTTTTAAAACTCTTTATTTTTGCGAAAAAGTATAGTAGAGTCTTCCTTTGGAGCAAGGAAGTAAAGATACTAAGGGAGTAGAATGAAGCACGCGCAACAAAGTCTTTTATATAGATTATATCACCATAGTCGCAAAAAAAATTACCTAATGCCACTTGTATTAGGTGCTGTATTTATACTACTGTTTATAACGATATCAATGCGTTATGTAGCTCAAGCACGAAAGCTTGATGATAAAATTATTGCTCAAAACATAGAAAAATTGGCAGCCATTTTTCAAAAAATACACCAGTGTTGTGTAATTACAGGCTTTGCTCATCACAAAAATACTATAGATTTTCTTAATGTTATTTCGTTTAAAGGCGATCGTTTAGGTTCAATGGAACTTCAGTATCCAGAAAAGTGGGAAGGTCCTTATCTAGAGCAACCGCTTGTAAGTAATGGCAAAGAATACCAAGTGGTATCTACCACTAAAGGCTATTTTATAGTACCTGGCGACGGAGTTAAATTATCTAATGGCAAAGTTATAGGCAAAGATATTATTATAGACAATACTGCTGATGTTGCAGCTCTTATGCGTAACCCTGAAGCATTGCTTAGCCAAGGGCAACCACTTGCAGCACCTCTTGAAAAAGTTTCTATACATCAAAATAAGATAACACATGCAACAGATTTAGATGAAGCAGTTGGCGTAGTAGATTATTAAAAGTAATATAACTATTAAGGAGCTAGCTGTACAAAGTCTGCATCTAGCTTTTTGATACCAATTTTAAAGCGAATGGTAAGGTGTACTTTGCCTTCGCTTTTTTGTTCTACTTTTTCTATAACGCCTTGACCAAAGCTTGTATGAGTAACTATGTCGTGCTGCTGCCACTTATTTGTAGAAGCTTTTGGCTTTAATTGCGGTGTCTCTACTTTTTTAGCTTGAGAGACTACTTTTTTAGGTTGTGTAAACCACTCTTTAAAATACTGAGAAAATTGGGCTGAGTTCCAATAATGGCATTCTTCTTTTTGTACATATTCATAGTTAAGTTCATCAAGAAAACGTGAAGGACGTTGCTCAGTAAGTTGTCCATACGTGTATCTGCTTCGAGTATGGGTAATCAGTAACCGTTCTTCAGCTCGTGTAATACCCACGTAAAGTAAGCGACGTTCTTCTTCAAGTGTTTCCGGTTGATACAATGAATGCGCACTTGGTAGTACACTTTCTTCAAGACCTGTTAAAACTACGGTATCAAATTCAAGGCCTTTAGCAGCATGCAGTGTCATAAGCCTTACGTAATCAGTTGCATTTTCATCTTTTGATGCCATTTGCTCTTGTAGTAATGCTACTTCTTGTAAAAAGATATCGAGTGTCTGCTGAGTGTTTTCTTCAAAATAAGCAATACCGTTTATGAGCTCTTTAACGTTATCTTTTTTAGTTTCAGCTTCATCTTTTTCAAACGAGCTTTTAAGATAACTAAAATAGCCTGTTCTTGCTATAACAGCGTTTACGGTGTCACTAGCTTTAGATTGAGCAGTAAGCCCTGTAAATACGGCTAAAAAGCTTTTAAGGGCATCATCTTTAATTTTAGTTAGTTGCTTAGTATCAATAAGCTGCTGAGCTACTTCTTTGAAATCTAAAAAAGGTTGTGATTGCCAGGTCTCATTAAATAATTGCTCAAATTTGTCACCTAAGCCACGGCTTGGCGTATTAATCACTCGTGCGAAAGCAATACGATCAAAAGGATTTACCACTAGTTTTAAGTAGCAAAGCAAATCTTTAATTTCTTGACGATCATAAAACTGAATGCCGCCCATTATTTTATACGGTACGCCATGTCTGATAAGTGCTTCTTCAAGCGAGCGAGATTGAAAGTGAGATCGGTAAAGCAGTGCATGATGATCAAGTGTTTTGCCATTACCTAGAGCTTGTTTTAAAAACAATGCTATTACTTCACCCTCTTGGTAGCCTGATGAGCAAGAAAGCAAGCGTATTCGATCAAAAGCTTCTTTTTGCGACCACAACTTTTTAGGATTTCTATAATGGTTATGCTGTATAACATGGTTAGCCGTTAATAAAATTGGCTGTACTGAGCGGTAATTTTGTTCAATAGTAATAGAAAACGCTGCAGGAAAGTCATGCTTGAAATTGATAATATTGCTTACTGTTGCGCCACGCCATGAGTAAATAGACTGATCTTCATCACCAACAACGCATAAAGAATCTAAAGTAAATCTACCTGCTGAGTCTTGTGTTATTGCTTTAAGTAAAGCATGTTGCACACGGTTAGTATCTTGGTATTCATCGACAAGTACATGCCGAATATTTTGTTGAAATGCTTGTTTAAAGTTAGGGCTTTTCTCAAACAACGCTAAAGTATACGTAAGTAAATCGTCAAAGTCTAAACAATGAGCGATATTTTTTTCATTTTCGTAAGCAAAATATAAATCACGAAAAATGCGATCTTGGCTATACAATTCTTCTCGTTCAACAGCATTAAGTGCATCATTTTTAACCCGAGAGATAAAAGAAATTACTTGTTTTGGAGCTATTTTTTTATTAAGGCCATTTTTGGTAAGTAATGCTCGTACTATTTTTTCTTGATCGTCGCTATCAATCAACGAAAAAACTCCAAACGGTAGTAGATGGGGATTGCTTTTAAGTAACCGTAAACAATACGAGTGAAATGTTCCAACGTAGGGTAAATGGGGTGTTTGTCCTAAAAATGAGTGGACACGTTCTTTCATTTCACGTGCTGCTTTATTAGTAAAAGTTAAAGCTAAGATGCTATGAGCAGGCACGTTGTGTTCAAGTACTAAATGGGCTATACGAGAGGTAATTACACGCGTTTTACCAGATCCAGCACCAGCACATACCAAAAGAACACCACTTTCAGGTGCTACTACTTGTTTTTGTTCAGGATTTAATGCTGTATCAAAAAAATGAGAAAATGCTGATCTGCTATCTGTGTTTATCATGTAATTACTTATTAAAAATGTCTATGTTATGCCCGTTGAACTTATAAGTATAGCTTTTTTTAGCCTTTTAGACAAAGTACATACAAAACGATTTTAATAAAATAAATATACAATTAAGAAAAAAAATTTGATTATTATTAAAAATAATATAAACTTTAAATAATTATATATTTTATTAAACAATCTATTGTAATTTTCTATTAAAAAGTTTACTAATAAAAATCATCTAAAATGAATGGCTATACTTATGAATCTAAAAAATTTACTGATAATTGCGGCTTTATTTACTGTTTCTTTAAGTCACGCTATGTCTGAAGAAAAACCTCTTAATGAACAGCTTGTTGATGCTATAAAAGCAGATAATTATGGTTTAGTTGAAAATATTCTTAAGAGTTGTAGGGGGCAGATGCTAACGTATCCCTCCACAATCAATCAGGCTGAAATAAGTTTATTGCATTTTGCTTCTGAGGTTGACGATATAGTTTTAGTTAAGCTGTTACTTCAAGCAGAATATCCTGTAAATATTAAAGATCATGCAGAGAAGAATACGCCCTTACATATTGCACTTAAAAATGGTCATCAAGAAATAGCTAAAGTATTACTTGATCATGGTGCTGATATTACACTAGCTAATCAATACAGTGAATTACCAATACATTATGCTGCTGAAAGTGGTAATGCTAAAGTAGTAAAATTATCTCTTGATACAGGAATCAATGTTAATGTTAGAGATAACAGTAACAAAACGCCTTTGCACTATGCTTCAAAAAAAGGGCAAACAGAGGTTGTAGAGTTGTTATTAAGTCAATCAGGTATAGAAGTTGATAATGAAGGTGAAAATAAAACAAGACCGTTACATGGCGCTTGTGCTAGTGGTAACGTAAGTGTAGTGAAATTATTACTTGATAAAGGTGCCAACATTGATTCTATTGGTTGTATAGAAGATTTTGAGGAGGGTGATCCTATGCTTTCACCATTGCATTATGCTATTATAAAAAACCATAGAGATGTTGTTAAGTTGTTGCTTAGTAAAGGTGTTTCCTTAAAGCCTTTTAAGGACCAAGGGATACCAACAGAAGATCATGAGGATGGCGAACCATTACACTTTGCGGCGGCAAAGGGAAATAGCGAACCATTACACTTTGCGGCGGCAAAGGGAAATAAAGCCATAGTTAAATTATTGCTTGACGCTGGTGCTAAGACTAACTTATTAGGCTCTATTAACATACGACTAGATGAAAAATCGGCATCGCCTTTACATTTTGCTATTGACAATAATCATGGTCCTATAGTGCAACTTTTAATTGAAAGCCATGCTCACGTTAATATGCAAGATTCTCAAGATAAAACACCTCTTCATTATGCTGTAAAATTAGGCAATCAATTTATAGTAGAAATGCTTTTAACTAATGGAGCAAAAGCACCACAAGATATAAAGGCTAATCCACTTATACAACAAGCTAAAAGTAATATTTTTGCCCTTTCTCAAGCACAAAAGTTTAAAGAGATTACACAGCTGCTAAGTACAGGCATATATTCTTCTCCACTAGCTAACGCCTTTGTTAATAGTAAACGTAAAAAGCTTTTTAAGGCGATCAAAGCTGATGATGTTGCAACTGTGAGCAAATTATTAAAAAAAGGCTTTACATTAAATACGTGTGATAAAGAAGGTAATACCTTGCTTCACAAAGCATTACAATTTAGTAGTTTAAAGGTATTTAACTTACTTTTATCTCTAGGGGCTCATAAGTATATAGATAAACCTAATGAACATGGTATTATGCCTATCCAATTACTGGCTTGTAGCGGTATAGTATCAGATCTTATTTTACAATTGAGAGCTCATCAGTTAGCCGGAGCTAAAAGAAAGCAATTAGACAGTTAAGTCAATAATTAAATATAGAAATAGGTATAAGTATGAAAATAGGTAATTGGTTTATAATTTCTTTAGTAATGACAGCTTCTTTAATTAGTGGCATGATAGAGTCAAGTTCTGTTAAGCAGCAGCTTTTTAATGCTGTAGAAGCAGGTGATTATGCTTTAGTTCAAGAGCTTCTTGCTAGTGGCGCAGACGTTAATGCTAGAGATTTTAACGGTGTAACTCCTCTTCATAAAGCATCAGAAAGTGGTTGTTTAGGCATGCTTCAGCTTTTAATTAATAAAGGTGCTGATAGTACTTTTGAAGACTCACTAGAAATGAAAACAGCTTTAGAATGGGCTGTCAAATATAACCGTAGTGCGATAGTTGAATATTTTTTAGATAACTTAACTGCTTTTTATCCAGATCTGCTCAGTTACGCTGTTTTCTATAATAATAAGGAGTTAGTTACACTGTTTATTAAAAGAAAAATAGATATTAATGCTAAAGATAAAGATAATATGACAGCACTCCATTATGCTGCATTGGTGGGTAATAAAGATATAGCCCAATTACTACTTGATCATGGAGCAGATATTAATGCTTTAGCTGATGAGAATGAAACGCCACTTCATAAGGCTGCTGCAATGAATGAGATGCATGATGCGGTAAAAGGAGGATTTTTTGCTGCTGTTGCTCAGCTACTGCTCGAAAAAGGCGCAGATAGTAACGCACAAAACAGTGCCAATCAAAGTCCATTAGCTATTGCAGCACAAAAGGTTAATGGCCAATATATGGTGGAAGTGCTTTTAAGTTATAGTGCTCAAGTGCCACCAGATTTGCTTGCAAATAATGTAGTAAAACAAGCTCAAGACACAAGGCAAAGACTGTTTGAAGCTAAAACTTTTAAAGCTATTGCTCAGATGCTTGCTCAAGGTGCTTATGACTTTCCTTTAGTGAGAGAAGCTGTTAATAGTAAGAGAAAAGAATTGTTTGAAGCTATTGCAAATGATGATATTTCTTGCGTAAGCAAATTATTAAAAGAAGGCTTTACGTTAAATACTTGTGATAAAAATGGTAACACTTTGCTTCATAAAGCTATAGAATCACGCAATTTAAAGATCATTGATTTACTTCTTTCTTTAGGCGTTCATGAAGATAAGTATTTATACAAAGCTAATCGTCAAGGTTTTACTCCACTGCAACTATTAGCTGCTCACGGAATAATTGCTTCTGTATTTACACCGCGTCAGAGTGAGCATCAAAACAAAGAAAGTGTAAGTAGTAAAAGAAAGCAGAGCGTTAATCAAGAGCATAATTAAGCATGTTGATAGCACGAGTTAAGTGTAAGACGGGTAAACAGTACCCGTCTTAGTAATTTACATGATCGAACAGTTGCTCAAATAGCCTGAGTTGCTAGGTGCTTTTGTTTGAGTAGGTTGAGTTTGTTGTAAGTCTTGTTGAGCTTTTGTATTCTTTAACTCATTAAGAGTATTAGTAAGTTCTATTACTAATTTGTCTAAAAAGAGTTGATCATTATCCACTGCTTGATGTTTAAGAGTTTGTAGTTCGTCAATAAGATTCTGTATGGTTGGTATGTCGTGAGAATTGATAGCTTCATTACTTCTAACGCGTATACTTCGTTTCTTTTGATGGTGTAACTTTATAACAAAGCCATTATCATCAGCCTCTAGTTGAAGTTCCGCAGGCGAAAGTTCCTGTTTTCCTGGATTTGGTTGGCCTTGGCCTTGTTGCATCGCTTGAAGAGCATGAGCTGGTATAAACAATAACATTAATAATAGTGAGTGCGCGCGGTTCATGAGCAATTTCCTCTGATTAAAAGTAAGTAAGCAACACAATATCAGATGCTATAGTACTAAAGATTCGAGTAGTTATGCAATATCTTTAACAATTTTAGCTTGCGTAGCTTGAGACTTTTTAAGAGCAACGGTAAGATCATTCAAGTATTTATTTAAATAATTTTGGTCATCAGTAATTACGGTACGTTTAAGTGCAGTTAATTCAGTGATCAGAGCTTGTATTTTGGCTGCATTTTTAGATTTAACTATTGTCTCTGTTCTAAAAAGTATTGTTCTTTTTGCTTGGCGAAGCAGTTTGGTTTTAGGTGAATTTTCAGTTTTTCGTTCTTCAGCGGCTTGATTATCAAGAATTGGTTTTTTTGGCTTTGCTGTAGTGTCCATAAGAGTATCCTGTTAAAAAGCTGAGCACTAGTATTACACTAGTGCTCGTTATTTTTATTTGTTTGTTTCTGGTTTCCAAGTACGTAAGAAATCTACCAGAGGTTCCAAGCCTCCAGGAGTAACTGCAGATACAAGTATATGTGGTTGATATTGTTTTAATGCGCGCTCTTGAATATCGGTAAGTTGTATTTTGTCAGCCTTATTAAATACATAGAGCATCGGTCTATCAACTTCAAGTTCTTCAAGTATTTGATGTACTACGCGAATGTGTGATTCCCAATTTGCATCAGAAACATCAACAACTTGTAGCAATAAATGTGCATGCTGAAGCTCGGTGAGTGTTGATTTAAACGCTTCTACCAAGTGATGAGGTAACTGTTGAATAAATCCAACAGTGTCAGAAATCAACCCTTTTTTCTTGCTATCTATAAACAGTTCACGTGTAGTAGTATCTAAAGTAGCAAATAACCTATCTTCAGCTAGTACCGTACTTTTTGTCAGAGAGTTAAGTATGGTTGATTTGCCAGCATTGGTGTAACCAATAATACAGATAAGTGGCAACTCGGAGTTCAGGCGCTGTTTGCGCTGTGTTTCACGATGCTTTGCCAGTTGCAGCAAGTCTCTTTTAAGTTTATGCATACTGCGTTCAATATGCTGCGTTTCTTTTTCTTTAGCAGTTTCACCAGGCCCGCGTGTTCCTATGCGACCACCTTGCTGAGACATGCTAATACCTTGACCTGATAGGCGCGTTTTTTTATGCTGAAGCATAGCAAGCTCAACTTGGGTTTTACCTTCAGCTGAAGTTGCGCCTCTGTCAAATATTTCAAGAATAAGTTGCGTTCTATCAAATACTTTACACTGCAAAGATTCACTTAAGTTACGCTCTTGCTGAGGAGATAAAGGTTCAGAGAATATAACTTCCCTTATTTCGTCTTCTTTGCATATTTCTATAAGTTCTTCAAGTTTGCCTTTAGTTACTAAGTAACCAGGATCAACACTACGAAGTTTAATGTACACGATTTTATCGTACGGAATGCCGTTAGAGCGCACTAAGTTTTCAAATTCTTCGTAATAAGATTCAATATTTTTAATAGGGTTATAGGGAGAATCAATCCCTACAAGTAATGTTTTAGGATATTGTACTGTAGGTGTTTCTACTCTTTTCATAGTAGTCCTCGCAAATTTTTTGGTGTGATCTATACTTAAAGTATAGCATATATTTTTTGTTTTAGCTCCATTATCACTAAAAAAATGTGAGTATATTCTAAAAATAAGATTTAAAAAAAATTTCTCAACTTTTAATTTTTGTGCTATAATAAAATTAAAAGTCTGTAATTATACTAGAAGATTCTTATGTTTGATTTTTTATCCCAAAAGATTTCCTCTATTTTTACCCGTTTAACGGGACAAGATAGATTAACTGAAAAAAATATTGACGAAACACTTACCAAGGTACAAGATAGCTTGCTTGAGGCTGATGTGCCTTACGATGTTGTTGAGCAATTTATTGCGCAGATAAAGCATGAAGTAGTTGGGCAAAAGATATTTGCTTCACTTAAGCCTGCTGAGCTGCTTATGAAAATTGTACACGATAAAGTAATACACTTTTTAGGTGGCCAAGCGTCTGAAACTCAATTTGCGTTTCAAATGCCTGCAACAGTAATGATGATAGGTCTTCAAGGATCGGGCAAGACTACTACTATAGCTAAACTAGTTAATTTTGTGCAAGAACAGGCTCAAAAGCGTGGCAAGGCTCGCCGTATTATGGTTGGGTCAGTTGATTTTTATAGACCAGCAGCTATCGATCAGCTAGAAATTTTAGCTAAGCAAGTAGGGGCTCTTTTTTACCGCTCATCATTAACAGATCCTGTTGCTGCTGCTCAAGATATTTTAAAGCATTCTCAACAAGAACAGTGTGATTTGTTGTTTTTAGACACCGCTGGTCGTTTGCATGTCGATACTACTATGCTTGAAGAGCTTCATCAAATTGATGTTAAAGTTAAGCCTAAATACAAATTACTTGTAGTTGATGCTATGACTGGTCAAGAGTCGCTTAAAGTAGCTCAAGCTTTTGAACAAAAGATTGGTTTTTTAGGTGCTATTCTATCAAAAATGGATAGTGACACGCGCGGTGGTGTTGCTTTTGCTTTTAAATATGCTCTTAAAAAACCTATTTTATTTATCGGTACAGGCGAAAAAATAGATGACTTAGAGTTATTTAGGCCCGAGCGCCTTGCTACTCGTATTATTGGTATGGGTGACATAAAAAGTTTAATTGAGAAAGCTCAAGAAAAAATTAAAGTAGATGACCAAGAAGCGATGTATAAATCTCTTTCTGAAGGCAAGCTTACTTTACAAGATTTTGCTCAACAGATTGAAATGGTAAGTAAACTAGGATCGCTTTCCTCGGTGCTTAAATATTTGCCTGGAGCAGGGTCACTTAATATTTCTCCTGAAATGATTCAAAAAGGAGAAACAGAGATTATAAAGTTTAAAGCAATTATAAACTCTATGACTTCTAAAGAACGACTTAATCCTAAAGTGCTTGATGCTTCACGTAAAAATCGTGTAGCTCAAGGTTCAGGAGTAACTGTTGCTGATATTAATACTTTGCTTAGTCGCTTTGAGCAAAGTCAGCAATTTGTTAAAGTTTTTAAAAAGATGGGTAAATCAAGATTTTTTTAATTTATTTTGATACACTAATAAAAAGTATTTTTATAGAAAGGTTATATAATGGCAGTGAAAATAAGACTTTCACGTATTGGTAAAATCCACGCACCAGTATATCGTATTGTTGCGATAGATTCTCGTAAAAAAAGAGATGGCGAAGCTCTTGATATTTTAGGTACTTATAATCCGCTTACTGGCGAACTAGTACAATTTCATCAAGATCGTATTGAAGGATGGGTTTCAAAAGGTGCAGTGGTAACTGATGCAGTTAAAAAATTGCAAAAGAAGCACAAAAAATCCGCTCAAGTAACAGCTCAAGTTTAAGGCGCATATGTTCATACAATTAATTGAACATTTTATCGTTAAATTAGTGGAAAAGCCTGAAGCTATAGTAATTTCTGAAGTTGAAACTGCTGGCAAAAGTATTATTGAAATACGTGTTGCAGCACAAGATATTGCTAAAGTTATTGGAAAAGAAGGCCGAACATTTAAAGCATTACGTTCTTTAATTCACTGTGTTGATCCTGAAGCTCGTAAAGATATTGTAGTCGATATAGTCACATAATGGTCATTTCTACTATTACGCTCTTTCCTGAGTTATATAAGCCTTTTTTAGAAACAAGCTTAATTCGTAAAGCACAAGAACAACAGCATGTAACGCTCGACGTTAAAACTATGTTCGATTTCTGCAAGCCAAAAGAGCGCGTTGATAGTCCTACCTTTGGACATGGTGCAGGTATGTTATTAAGACCTGATATCATAGAAAAAGCTATAGATGCTCAAGAAGCTTTACATGGTCCAGCGTATAAAATATTTTTTTCACCTCAAGGTAAAAAGCTTGACCAAGTGCTCTTGCGTGATCTGGCCCTTATAGCTCAAGAAAAAAAGCATATTATGCTTCTTCCTGCCCGCTATGAAGGTATGGACGCTCGCGTTGAAGAGCATTATGGTGATTGTTTGATATCGTTGGGTGATTTTGTGCTTATGGGTGGCGATTTGCCTGCTATGGTACTTATGGAAGGTCTTTTAAGGCTTATTCCTGGTGTCGTAGGAAAACAAGCATCAGTTGAGCATGAATCGTTTACTGGACCATTTTTGGATTATCCTGAATATACGAGTCCGGTTGTATGGAAAGGGTACTCTGTACCTGAAGTAGTACGCTCAGGCGATCATGGAAAGATTCAGCGATGGCGTCAAGCACGAGCTATTAAAAATACGGTGCTGTCTCATTTTGATTGGTTGCGTTCCCATGTAACGACAGATGCTGAAATAAAACAGGCTGCTGAGCATATACCGCACCATTATGCCATACTTATGCATGCCCAAGTAGCATTGCTTGATGGTCAAGAAGGTACTAGTTCGGTAACTTCAATTGACATTCATGATATAGCTCGCTCTTCAGCTACGTATGGTATAAAAAAGTATTTTATTGTTACACCGTTAGAAGATCAACAAAAAATAGTAACTAAATTACTAGATTTTTGGAAGACAGGGGAAGGGGTAACCTATAATCCCCATCGACATAATGCTTTAGAAAATGTTCTTCTGGTAAGTACACTTGACGAAGCCGTAGATAAAATTAAAGAGTATGAAAATGCTGATCCTATTTTAATTGGTACAGCAGCTAAAAAATATGCTCATGCTCAGGCTATTACGTATCACGATCAGTCCATAGTATGGTCGTTGAAGCGTCCTGTAGTGTTACTGTTTGGTACAGCGCGAGGCTTAGGAAGCTCTGTTATCGAACGATGTGAGTTTTTACTGGGACCTCTTTATGGGTTTTCCACGTTCAATCATTTGTCTGTACGCTCAGCGGCAGCTATTATCTTTGATCGCTGGTTAGGTATTACGAGCAAAAAATCATCTAGTATTGTTAAATAATAATTTTCTGCTTTAAAGGACTTCTATGAAAGCAAAACACTATACAAAAGAGACGATATTAAATATCGGAACAGAAAGTCGCAATTTTCCTAAATTTGGTGTTGGCGACGCTATAATAGTAGCACAACGTATTAAAGAAGGTGAAAAAGAACGTACTCAAATGTTTGAAGGCGATGTTATTGCTATTCATACTAAGGGTATTTCAAGCACCTTTACTATTCGTCGTATTGGCGCTAACAGTGTTGCAGTAGAACGTATTTTTCCGTTCTTTTCACCACTTATTGAAAAGATTACTTTCTTGCGTAGAGGTAAAGTACGTCGTGCTAAACTTTACTACATGAGAGATCGTATTGGTAAAGCTGCTCGTGTACGTGAAAAAGTACTTACTAAAGAACAAAAAGCTTTAGATAGAGCATCAGATAAATCTGCAGCTTAAGCAGACTGGTATGGTGCACCTTCTTCTTTTGGCAAGTATAATGCTTGTTGGTAATGGATGTGCCCGTCGATCTCAAAATGCAAAATTGGATAAGAATGCGATTGCTTATAGTAACTGCTCTTATCCAATTTTTTCTGATGAAGAGCGATTGGTTGATATACCATTGCCTGGATCTCAAATACTCTATAATATAACAAGTACTCATGATCCGCGAAAATTAGCTCTTATATATAAAACAGATTTTAAACTTGAAGATATAATTGCTTTTTATCGCTTGCAAATGGAATGCCTAGGCTGGCAAGAGGCTGAGATCATTAAAGGTTATCATACTTGTTTGTTGTTTAAAAAGCCGTCAAAAGTATGTTCTATTATTTTAAAGTCATCAAAAAGCTTAACAAAAAATAGTAGTACGGTAACTCTTTTTATAAGCCCGAAAAAATAGCTTTGTTATAGTTATCAAACAAAAGGCGCCCGTTAAGGCGCCTTGTTTTTTGTCTAATTTTATGTGTTAAAGTAGATTAATTTTTTCTGTTATTTTCTCTACGAGCACGAATAAGTTGAATCTCAAGCTCTTTATCTTTAAGTTCAAGTTCTTTTCGCTTATTTTTCTCTTTAACAAGCTCAAGTTGTACTTGTTGCTCTTTAAGGGTAAGTTCCCGTTCTTTAAGAGCAAGCTCGCGTGAACTATTAACTTGTTTTACTTCAACCGGTATTGGTTGAAATGTTACTAATTTAGCTTCACGTGGTTTTTGTTGCATAAGTTGATTTTGATGTTCTTGGCGGGCCTGGCGTTCCTGGCGTACTTGTTCGCGATAACGACGCTCTTCTTCTCGTTGTCTTTGTTCTTCATCGCGTTTACGTTGCTGCATTTGAGCTTCATACATTTGTCTTTCACGCACGCGTAATTCTGCTCGTTGCTCTGCAATGCAAGGATCTTCTTCGTATACATAATAAGCTGCTGGTGCCATTGTAACTGGCACAGCAATAGGCGCTGGAGCTGAGTTTGCAGCTATTTTACTGGTAATAATACCTGCTGCTAGTCCAGTTACTGCACCTATACCAAAGCCTCTACCGGTGCGACCGGTATACGTTAGTTGACTACTTCCTAAAGAAAGTAACAATAAAAAAGCTAAAAAATTCTTGTTCATAAGAAATCTCCTGACAGAGGTGAACAATGGATATATACTAAAAGTATGCTTTGAATCAACGCTCTAAGTCAATAGTTGTTTGCTTATTTGCATTTTGACTTAAAAGCATCCTTTTAATTAAGTGCTCTCACTTAATCTCTATTAATAATAGCTGTATAAAAAACTCATGCAAGTGGTGCAAGTCGTAAAAAAATAAAGAGCAGAGAAAATATCTCTGCTCTTTTGTATACCAAGTTATAGCAAAATACTAGAATTATTAGTACCAGTAATAAGCCGTTGGGCTATAGTAAGCTGGTGCATAATAATCATAGTAATACGGTGCGTATCCGTAGCTATAGTTAGGATAGTAATTGTTATAATAGGGATTAGAAAAAGCACTGCCTACAAGTGCTCCTGTAGCTAATCCTAAACCAAAGCCAGCGCCGCCGCTGCGACCATAGCCACGTCCATAGCCGCCACCATAGCGACGAGCTTCTGCTTGATTAAAAAGTGCAAATGTTGCTATAAAAGCAAAAGTAAGTAAAAAAAACTTTTTGTTCATAATGTTTCTCCAGTATAGTGTTAAATAAAAAATTAACTATAAGCACACTATTTAGTAAGGACGTGTAGATTGTTCTAAAGCGTTATTACTCGTAGCTTGCTCAGCATCAGATCTAATACCGCGTGCTGGCGAGTAGGTGCTTGAATGCTTATATCGCTGTGCATTTTCTTTCTCGCCACGTAATGCTGCTCTTCTCTTTCTAGTAGTTTCTAGTTGAGCTCTTGTATAGGCTAATTGGTTTTCTGATACTGGTAACAGTGTTGTTGGTAAAAACTTCACAGGCCCGTCAGCATATATACCAATAGTACTCAACAAAAGAGCTGCCAGAATAGCGCTACTATTAATAAGCGTAATCAGCATCAGCATAATCTTGATACATGCTGTCTTCTGGATTAACATAATCGGTGCCATAATTAGTAGAGCGGTCTGACTCTAAAGGGCTTAAAGCTACGTCAGTTACGTTCTCAGCAGTGTTCAAAGTAATATCTGTTGCTGCGCCTGCAGTATTAAGGGCGCCACGTGTTGTTGCTGAAGCTGCCCCAAGAGCAGAGTCTACTACAGGCACGACAGTTAAAGTAACTGAAGCTGAAAGCACTACAAGACTTAGTGTTAAAAATGATAGTAAGTTTTTCATAAAATCTCCAATATTTAATAATTAATTTAAATAGACTTATTGTTTCTTCTACTAGTTTGAACTAAATAATGTCTAAATGTCAATAATTTATTAAATAAAACTAATATCAATGTCTTTGTTGATAGGCCTAGAGAGTTTTAGAAATTAAGAATTTTGTAATAATTCAGCAAGTTTGTCTATTTTTCCAGCACCTAAAAGCAGTAAAAGATCACCCTCAGAAATAATAAGTTTAAGCTCTTGGCAAAGAGCTTCAAGGTTTGCGTCATAGGGTACATAAGTTACGTTACACGAAGGTTGTTTCTGTTTTAAAGCAGTTACTAAATTTTGGCTTGTAATACCTGGTAGAGGAGTTTCACTTGCTCCGTGAATATCTGTTATAATAAGTTGGTCGATAGGTCCATAGGCAAAAACATTTAAAAACTCTTGCCATAGTTTATCGGTACGAGTGTACCGTTGGGGCTGAAATACAACGATAAGTTTTTTGTCTGCTCGTTTACGTGCAACTAATAACGTATTAAAAATCTCGGTTGGGTGATGCCCATAATCATCGAAAATCTCTGTTCCTTTATAGATTCCTTTAAAACTAAAGCGTTTTTCAACTCCCTTAAAGCTTTTAAAAGCTTTAGCTAGTACTTCAAAAGGTATATTTAAATCAAGAGCTACTGCTAATGCTGCTAGAGAGTTAAGAACATTATAACGGCCAGGCATAGCTAAGTAGACAGAGCCTAGTAAAACAGGCTCAGATGGGTTATCTGTACCAGGTGCTTTGTTGCTATACACGTTAAAAGTAGAATGATCTTTTTCAAGGCAGACATCTTGTGCATAAATATCAGCCACACGAGGGTCAAAGCCGTATTTTATAGTTTTTACATGAGGTAACGGTAATAAAGAAAGAATATGCATGTCGTCAACACATACTATAGCTTTACCATAAAATGGTATGTTAGTGAGAAATTGATTAAAGGTCTGTTTAATATCATTAATATCGGTATAGGTATCTAAATGTTCAAGATCAATATTGGTAACAACTGCAAGGGTTGGGTACAGACGTAACAATGATCTATCGCTTTCATCAGCTTCAGCTACTAAAAAATCTCCTGTACCCCAACGAGCGTTGGTTGAAATATTTTTAAAATGGCCACCTACAATAACTGTTGGGTCTTGATCAGCCTCAATAAGTAAATGAGCTACCATAGACGTTGTTGTAGTTTTACCATGAGCGCCTGTTATAGCAATACTATATTTAGTACGCATAAGTTCAGAAAGCATTAAGGCTCGAGGAATCGTCGGTATCCCTCGAGCCTGAGCATTTTTAATCTCTTGATTATCTGCTTTTATAGCTGAAGAATATACAAGTACGTCAACACTTGGGTGATTGCATTGGTCGGTATTGTTGCCCTTAAATACAGAGCATCCCAAGGAAAGCAACTCTTGAACGCTTTTTTGCTCTAAATCAAGATCGCATCCAGATATAGCATACCCTTGGTATTTTAAAATTTTGGCAATACCGCTCATGCCAATGCCACCAATACCTACAAAATGTATATGACCTTTTTTGTACATGTAATTACTTTCATCAAAATTAAGATAAAACTTCTAGAATATACTAGTAAGCATACAAAAAGTTGACAAATTATACAAATGATCATCAAACCAATTATTAAATTTACAATAATTTGCTTATAGGAGTTCTCTTAATTGAAGCAACTTTTGTTGTAATGTTATAAGTTTTTCACTTAAATTAGATGTATCTTTCAATTCTATTTGAGTGTTTTTAGCATTTTGTAGTGCTTGTCCTGTGGTATTAGATGAAGCTCGTGTAGAAGGAGTTATAGTCTCTTCTAATGAATTATCTATCGATTGCTCTTGTGGTGAACTTAATTTAGTTAAGTAACGCTTTGTTACCGCAATAGAATATTTTTTTGTATAGATAAGTTCTTTAAGAAGCATAAGTTTTTGTAAATCTTGGTGTGTATATAATCGTTGGCCGCTGGCAGATTGTTCTATCTTAAGGTTAAATTCCTTTTCCCAAAGATTTATAATGGTGCGATCGATATTAAGCGTTTGAGTAATTTCGCCAATACGCATTTTTTTTTGTTCTATGTTCATTAGGTACCCTTTTTTATCTGTTATTACACATATAGTACACATACGTATAAGAGAGTAGTATATAGCTTGTTATACCTCAACCAACAAGAGATGTATAGTATTTTTGTTGTAGCCTCATAAGCTGTTTTATGCTATACTTAACTATAATAGATATCGTCTATAAAGAGTTCACGTTGAGTTCTTTATGTCCCAAACCAGTCTTAATCTTAAGGAAACCTTTGCGATGAAATTAAAAGATTTTTTAGTACCTTTAGCTTTTATGTTAATTGTTACTTCTGTATTTCAGTACTTTTTCACCTCACGTAACCCCGATAATTCAGGAGCTATGGCCGATAGAAGCTTTATAGCACCTACGACAGCGCGTGTGGCTGAACCTCTTGATTATTCTATTGATTTTTCAGGTAAAGATGCACACCGTGAAAAACAAATAACTATAGTTACGACTCCTACAATAAGAGCACAGTTTTCTAACGATGGTGCTATACTTGAAAGTTTAGCTTACAAGCGTTTCTTATCAGGTCAAGAGACTTTTATGGAAACTATTGTCCCTAGTGGTATTAAAGACCAAGGAGCATTTTTAGTTGCCTTAAATGGTATTGATAGCACTCCTTATTATTACGATTTAATCGACCATAAAACAGGTGACAATACAACCGTAGTTGCTTATAAAGGGGAAAGTGCTACTGCTACTATTATCAAACAATATACTCTCTATAACGATAGTTATAAAATTGATCTGGCATTAACAGTGCAGCCTAAAGACGAAAAGCATGCTGTTCGTCCTCGTTTGTTTCTTCCAGGACCGGCGCTTCTAGATACTGATGGATTTGATGTTCTTAAAGGTATACTTGCAAAAGAAAACAAATCATTGGAAAAAAAATCTCTTAAAGATTTACAATTATTAGGCAAAGAAAAGCCTACATTGTTTGGTTTAGAAGA
>JACDHA010000005.1:0-29958 GCA_013821315.1 Candidatus Dependentiae bacterium
GGAGTTTCGCTAATTTAGGTAAATTAAAAATACTTTCTAGTTGTTGAGAGGTGATTTCTTTCCCAAATTCTTTTAAATTTACTAGTGTATTAACTTTATTTAAATTTAAACAATCGACATATTCAGGGTTAAACTCACGCTTTACAGCTAATTGTTTTAAATATGCTGGTAATTGCTTGTTATCAAGAATAAGTAATAAGTTTTTAATTACCGGCACTAAACTTACTTCTTCATCATCTTCAGCTGCTGCCCATAATCCAAGAGCAGTAGTTGCTGTAGCTAATGGCACTTTAAGAAGTCTTTTTAAGGTTGGCCCATTATTAGCTAGTGCTGGTTGTGGCTGTTGTGCAGGATTTGCAGCTGCAGGTGCTTGTTGCTGTTGCGCCGCCTGTTGAGCATCTCTCAAACGAGCTGCTTCAATTCCCTCGTCCATACTCATTGTATACTTGTAAGGTGCTAATGCTAATGAAAGCAAAAGCGCTAATGAAAAAGTTGACTTAGTAGATATCATAAAATCTCCTTAAACTATATATAAAAATATATTAGTCGTGAATAAAAAATTAAATTATATAATTATTTCTATTATTAAGTATAATTGAAAAACTGTTTTTGTCAAAGCCTACATGTCTAAGCTTTTTTTAATTAGTTCTCAAGGTCTATAAGTTCGGTAAGAAGCTCAGTTTGTCGTTTGTTTAACGATTCTGTAAATTCACGTTCGTTAAGCAGCATGCGTGGTGTACGAGCAGCATGTACAAGAGCAAGCTCGGGAAGGAGGCGTATTTGCTTTTGATCTAAACTTTGCCACCATGTATCAAATAGTTCTGCTTGAAGCTCTTCGATAGTGGGCATTTTTGGTTTTTGCTGCAGAGCTTTTACTAACTGCTCGGCCAAACTATAGCCATGCTCTTGCAGTGAGCGGTGTGGCTCAAATAAGAAATAGAGCTTTGAGTAACTGTACTCTAAGGCTCCTGTTGTAGCTAATGTAGTAACACAGCCTAAAAAGTTATGAGTATAAAGATAGTAAAGCGTATTTAAGGCGCCAAGAGACACTGTTGCTATGCTTGCTCCAACGAGAACCGCTTTAATTTGTTCTATTGTTGCAGCGGGCAATGTAGAGAGCTTTTGCTCAAGAGTTAGGGGTTTTGGTACAACTAGTTTAGGTGAAGCTTTTTTTTGTGTTTCTTCGCAAAAAATTGGTATTTGTTGCTCTTGAGTGCCGTAGATATCTTTCAATAAACTATTGAAAGCCTCTGGGTCAATAGTTTGCATGCTAAAGCTGCAAGGCATTTGCAGCATACTGCTTAATAAAAAGAGTGAAAAAAGTGCTCTAATGTGCATGTTTATTTTCTCCAATAATAGATTTTAAACTTCTATTTTATTATCTATTTCTATTGTTGAATATAAAGACAAAAGAGCCCTTTGTCAAAAGGCTCTACTTAAGGGATTTAGAGCGTATTGTGGCGCTTATTCACTGAGTAAATCAGTAACGTATTGTTCTGGGTTGAACAGTGAAAGCTGCTCAGGTTGTTCACCATAAGAGATAAAAGCTACCGGTATTTGGAGCTCTTGGATTATAGAAAAAACTATGCCGCCTTTACCTGTGCCGTCCATTTTGGTAAGTATAAGACCATCAACATGGGTGCTTTCGTTGAATATTTTAGCTTGTTCAAAAGAGTTTTGGCCAAGCATAGCATCTATAGTAAGTAGAGTAGCTATTTTTTTGCCTGGTAGTTGCTTTTCTATGCTTCGTTTAATTTTCTCAAGCTCTTTCATTAAGTTAACTTTAGTTTGAAGCCGCCCAGCAGTATCAATAATTAAAGCTGAGTAATCACCGGTTTTAAACTGTTCACATCCAGCAAATACCACAGAAGCAGGGTCTTGATGCTCTTTGCCAATTACCACAGGAATACCGATCTTTTGGCCCCACGAGTTGAGCTGTTCCGTTGCAGCAGCTCTAAAAGTATCACCGGCAATAAAAAGAACTTTTTTATGTTGACCTTTAAGCCAAAAACCTAATTTTCCAGCAAAGGTTGTTTTTCCGCTTCCATTTATACCTACTAACAAATAAATATCAGCTGTATAGTCGTAAGGACGTACTTTTAACAGTGCTACCAGTTGTTCACCAAGTGCTTTATGCAGATCGCTGCCTTGAGCTATAGAACCGTTGGCTACTTGTGCTTTTAAGTTAGTAATAATAGTACGCGTAGTTGAAATACCGGTGTCTGAGCTAATTAAAATTTTTTCTAATTCGTGCAGTGTTTCTTGATCTACCACAGAGCGGGTAAATAAGGTGCGTACTTTGCTGGTAAATTGTGTATAAATAGAACTTAATGTTTTACGGATAAAACCAAACATATGAGACCTTTGCTCTAAAAAATAATAATAACGTATATATCTAATCTAAACTGTTTAGAGCGAGCATTCAATAGCAAAGTGCTTAATTGCAGAAGTTAACGTGTTATACCAGCTTGTACCTTGCGATATTTGTCGTAAAGCGCAGGTGAATTAGTCATAAGATACTGTGGTGTAACTTTATTGTATTTACCAAAAATAATTTTTTTTGGTTTTAGTAAACTAAGGTAATAGGGCCTTAAGCTGTCAATGCTATAGTTTTTTACCCACTCTCTGCCTTTAAGTGCTTTAAATTTATACGCAGTATACTGTGTGTATACCTTACGCATTGCTTGAGAGCTTGCTGCTAGGTCGGTATCGTACATCGATGATACATGATCATTGTAGTCACTATACACAACCGTACATAGCTTTTTTGAGGTTACTGGGTATACCAACCCAGTAGCACATAAGGTTGTATGAGCCGTATTGTTAGAAAGTATGCAGGGTATCCCTAAAGCAAGTGCTTCACGTGGAGTAACCGAAAATCCTTCCCCGCGTGAAAGTAGTATATAACAATCAAGGGATGCCATAAATTCTATATACTTCTCTTGGCTCAAACTTGCGACTATAACTTCTACGTTAGTAAGATTATATTTTTTAATAATCGTGTTAAACGCATCTTTATTACCACGACGACCATGTATACGTAGTTTTACTTGAGGGTTATTGCCAAATGCTTTACCAAAAGCTTCAACAACAAGTTCTATATTTTTTCTGTAATCAAAAGCAGCTGATAACCCAAAAACAAAAGGGTTGTTGGGTGTAGTGCGTAGTGGTTGCTCTAAAAAACTATCTAAGTATACTGGATGCGGCAAAGTAAAAATTGGCTTAGTAACTCCGGAGTTTTTATATATATGCAAGCAAGAAGCGTCAGGTACTACTACACCGTCAAAATGAGTATTTAACAGAGCTACCCACTCTTTAGGGATTGTTGTAGCCTCAAACATCGAATAAGCAAGCTTTATAAAACTGTTTGGTAAAGTATCAAGAATAGAGTTATGCTTTGACCATAAGGCTGAAAAGGTTAAGCATATGGGTGCAGGCGTTTTGTTTTGATGAGTAATCAGAGCTTGTACATCAAGAGGTATATCTTGCAAATTAATACTGCTATTAGTAGGTATAAAATTAACTGCAAGATCTTTTTTTAACATGTCTAAAGCAAGTATCGATAATCTATATAGTCCATCGGCAAATAAGGCATCTCCTACAATAGTCGCATCATAAGCACCTACCGCAGTAAAACAGGCTAAGGCTAAAAAAAACTTAACTCTACTTAAAAAAACTAAGAGATTTCTGCACATATTTAGCCTTAGCCTGTTGGTAAAACCAGTGTTATTTTTGTAGTTCTATAAGCTGATTATATTTTTTATATAATTCAGGTGAGTTGGTCATCAGATGCTCTTTAGTTATATGGTTATGTTGCCCTAATACTACTTTAGTTGGTTTAATTAAGCTCAAATAATAAGGCTTTAAATTCTCAATAAGATAATGCTTTACCCATTGGCGGCCTTTAAGAGCTTTGTACTTATAGCTTGGGTAATACTCGTATACTTCTTTTAATGCTTTACAAGAATCATCAAAGTCTGCGTTCCACATAGTCGCTGGATAGTTATTAAAATCAGGATACAGTACTGTTACGGTGCTTTCTGTATTAACCGCTCTGACAAAACCTGTCTTGCAAATAGTTGTATGAGCAGAGTTGTTAGATAGTATACAGGGTATACCAGCTGCTAACGCTTCACGTGGGCTAACTGAAAATCCTTCACCACGAGAAAGGAGCACGTAACAATCAAGAGATGTTATAAAATCAACATATTGTTTGTGTGTATAGGTTTCATTGATAATTTCAACGTTGGTTAAGTTAAGCTGCTTTACGCGCTCGTGTAGATTTTTACATGAGCCTCCAGCACGGCCGTGTAAAATGAGCTGAACCTTTGGGTTATTGCCAAACTCTTGAGCAAAAGCTTCTAGTATAAGCGCAAGGTTTTTTCGGTAATTAAAACCAGCAGAAACGCCAAATCTAAAAATATCGCCTGGTGTTTTACGCACTTCTTTTTTTAAAAAGTCTTCTAAATACGCACCATGAGGTAACGTAAACACAGGTGTTTTAATGCCACTTTTAATAAACAGGTCTTTACAAAAGGTATCAGTAACTACAACAACATCAAAGTCATTGTTAAGTATAGGAATCCATTGAGGTGGTATAGGATCTGCTTCAAACATTATGTAAGCAATACGAATGTGACTTTCTTTGGGCACGTGATGATACGCTGCCCCTTTATTATTAGCTGGCAACGTAAGCAATAAGCTTACTGCACCTGGAGCTTTATCGGGGTTGTTTACAACCTCTTGAACACGTTGTGGTACATCTTGAAATGTTACAGCGTTACTGCTAGGTATAAAATTTAATTTTACATCGTCTTTGAGCATATCAATAAGCAATATAGGAAGCCGTGCAATGCTTTCAGCAAACCATATCTCTCCTACAACACTAAGATCATAGGGATATTGTTGCAAAGCAAAGGTATTAGATAGAGTGGTAAGTAAACTTATATAACAGACTAAACGGTTCATGAGTAAAGCTCCTGAGCTTATGTTGAAGTGGTGATCACTTATTTTTATGCCTGATCAAGCTTAAAAAAGAGCTTAAAAAAATGCAAGTTATTATCCTATCCAGAGCTATAAAAAGAGGTCACGACTTCTCTCAGGGCAACCACTTAAAGCAATAGCAACTCTATTTAATCTGTCAGTTTTATTATCGTATGCGCGCGTTGTAAAAATAATTTAAGGCGTCGATAGTCATTTGCAGTCAGCAGAGAAAACGTTTCTATAAACTTAGATAAATTCTCTTGTGTTAATGCGTTGTTATCTGAAAGATTTTTAAGTAATGCAAGAAGCAGCTCATCAAGAGAAAAAAGGTGATGAGAAAACTCAAAAAGTATATGTAAATAGTGTTCATGCGAAAAAAATTGTACTATCTGTTGATGATTTGCATGGCATACAAAGGCATGAATTTTAGGTGGCTCAGGAGCAAGTTGATAGAGCAATTTGTCTTTTTCTAGGTATCCTATGGTTAAACAGGAAAAAGTGGTATGCAAAAATTCAAAAATCTGCGGCTGATCTCTTTTAAGTTCAGCTTCTGTCTTTTTGTAAGCATAGGCTGTTCTTGAAGGGTCCAGTGATCCTGTTTGTATAAAATACACAAGGCCAAAGAGCACGCGTGTTTCTGTCTCTAGGGTCACAAGAGAGCCAAAAGAAGGAAAATTGTCCCACTGCCATGTTTGTGCTCGCCAAATAGTAAGTGAACTTTCTATAACTTCAGCAAAAGGTTGTTGTGCGTTCATGAGAGGAAACTTTTTCGGTGAATGGTGCTTGGGCCTTTTAATTCAAGTGCTTGCTTGTGAAGCTTGGTTGCGTATCCTTTATGCTGGCTTAAACTATACCCTGGTAGATTTATATCTAAACGGCACATAAGTGCATCTCGAGTCACTTTGGCAATAATAGAAGCCGCTGCAATAGAAGAAGAGAGCGTTTCGCCATAATTAAAGTAGACTACGGGAATTTCTGTATGTTCAAGTAGCAAAGGCATAGCATCGACCAATATATACTCTGGTTGCATGGGTAGTAACGCCAGTAATTGTGTTGTAGATCGTTTCATAGCTTGTAAAGTTGCCCTATAAATATTAATATCATCAATAATTCTATTATGTATAAAGCTTACTGCGTAAAACGAATTATCTAAAAGCCATGCATAAGCTACGGATCTCTCTTTAGGTGACAGCAACTTTGAATCTTGTAATAGTTCATGGTGAGTATGCGGTTTGAGCATGACAGTGGCTGTAACGACAGGCCCTGCAAGGCAACCACGACCTACTTCATCAACTCCTAGGACATTAGTTTGGTTTTTCCAAGCAGCATGTTCATAGAGTAAAGGAGTAAAGTCAGGTGTGCGTTTAAAAGTTGGCATATATTATGTTTTCCATTTGACAAGAATCTTAAATTGAGTACAATTAGAAATAACGCAGTGATATATAACCAGACTATCATACATTCTTACAAATGGTAAGGGAAGGAGATTCTTATGTCATCAACAGCACTTAGAGTAAAAGAGCTGCTTAGAGAAAAAGGTTGGACAACCAAAATATTAGCAGAAAAAACTGGTATGTCAGAAAGTTATTTGACACATATCAAAAATGGCACACGTCGTTGGAATGAAGATTCCCTGAAAAAACTTGCTAATGCATTTGAAGTTAGTCCGATTGATTTATTTGCACAACGTCGTAAACGTACTGATGATATTGATAGCAACGTAAGTATGCCAGAAAAATCAGAAGTTCAATTAAAAGTACAAATTGTACCTGTTGTAGGGGATATACCTTCTAATCCGTCACCGTATAACAACCAGCTTATGCAGTTGACCACTGGATTTAAAGATATTTTTGTACCTGTGTTAAATTCTACCGATGGAGCAATGTTTGCTTTATCACTTTCAAGCAACCAGTTAGCACCAGCTTTTGATAAAGGCGATGTACTAATTGTTTCACCTGAAGTCTGGACTCGCTCTGGCGATATAGCAGCAGTTGAATTTGGCAATGAAACACCGGTCAAAGCAGTAATGCAAGTAACCTATACAGATGATTTTATTGTACTTGAGTCCGTAAACCATAAGAGCTCACCTATAGCCCTTGTGCGCGGAAAAGATCATTTTAGAATTATTGGCAGAATAATCGCGCGTCATCAACGTTTTGAGTAAGCGCTTTATTTTTAGCCAATACTAAATAAAACCGCACGTACGTTGGCGTAGACGTTCGTGTAGTTTTATAGTGTCATTTTATTACACTTCCACTTAGTAGAGGATTTACTATGTTACGTTACGAAACGCTTCTTTTAGCAGTGCCAGAAATTACTGCTGACGAAGCAAACACACTAGAAACCCAGCTTGATAAGACTATTCAAGATCATAAGGGTACCATGCTTTCTTTTGAGCGTTGGGGAAAATATTCTCTTGCTTATCCAGTAAGAAAATATGATTATGGTGTTTATTTTCTTACTCGCTTTGAAGTAGGTTTAGAGACTAAAGATGCACTTTTAGAAGCTCTACGTACTTTATTTGCAGTTAAGTACAATGAACTTATTATGCGTCATGTTATTGTTCGTCTTGATTCTAGCGCTTCACTTGAGTATAGCCGTCCAGAATCATTAGAAGAAGTACCAACACGCGATGTTGAAACCTTCTTAAAAGAAAATAAAATGACTGGATTTTTAGGTAAATCAAGTTCTGCTGCTTCAGCTGACCTTGGTGACAGTGATGCAGATGATTTTAAAGACTTAGAACAATAGGAGCTACCATGGCACGTAAAGTTAAATTAAAAATTAGCGGTAGATTACTCCGCAAAAAAACACGTCGTAGCGGTTATGGTGCAGCTAAACAATGTCGCTTTTGCTCAAATGCTCAAGTTGCCACTGTTTTAGATTATAAAAACGTACCTTTGCTTAAAAACTTCTTAACAGAACGCGGCAAGATTTTACCATCACGTATCTCTGGTACCTGTGCTAAACATCAACGCCTTGTAACTACAGAAATTAAGCAAGCTCGTATAATGGCTTTACTGCCGTTTACAGCAGCTACATTCTAATAAAATTAAAAAGGCCCGTAGAAATACGGGTCTTTTTTTTGTCTATTTTTTCTTTAGCTAAGCTTTTGTATCTGTCTAGTCTGGTGGTTGTCAGGAGAATGTCTTTTGTAGGTGCTTACCTGAATGTTAGACATTGTAGCTCGAGCAGAAGAAGAATCTTCAAAATATGCTTGAGCATACTGAGAAAACATTAAGTTATTGGTAGTTCTTGCTTTTACTCTAAGAGTAATAGTAGTAGGTTGATCGGGTTCTAAAGAACATATGTTTCGAAAAATGAGGCGTCTTTGATTATCAGTAACTTGTATAGCTTCTAGTTTAAAAGCATCTGAATGAGCTTCTAGTAGTTGCAGATATTCAGGTAGAAAGTCAGTTATAGTTATGCTTTTATTGGTATATGCTCTGTTTGGAGTAAACGTAATTATATAAGCAGCTGGACCGTTATCTACTTCTTGAGGCCCTTGAATAACCAAGCTGTCAGGTTGTAAAGATTTTGTTTGGGGCTTGATTAGAGTCACTGTAGCAACAGACATGTAGAGTGCTTGTGCTAAATTAACACTTGTTATAGTGTTTTTCTCTTCTTGTGTAAAAAACTTTTCTATAAATTCTGTATCATTATCGTCATTTAAAAGATAGCTATCGATAACCTCAGAGATATCTTCGCATCTCAGAGCGCTATTTTGAGTAGAAATAAATGCTGTTGTAAGAGAAGTATAAGTAAAGCCAACAATCAAAAGTAACCCGTAGTTGCATAGAGATACATAGCTCATAGTAAGCTCCAGATATAAAAATGTAAAAACTAACCTATGCAAAAAGCCTCGTAACTAGTACGAGGCTTTTTTGATTTTAGGATCGATTAGAAATCGAAAGAAATGTGCTTGCTTAAGCTACAGACATTAAAGTAGCAGTTGAGCAACCAGTGCTTGAGCCACCGCATGATACTGATGGATTACCAACTACTGTTAATAGTCTAATGCTTCCAGCAGTAACAGTCATAAAGTCTGATCCTGGATTAGCACCGATACCAATGTTGGTAAATAAGTTAAAGTTTCTTTGTGGTGCTCTTAGTCTAACTGTAATAGTAAAGGTTTGACCAGACATAAGTGGTGCTTGGTTTACTAAAGCAATAAACTTTCTATTATTAGCTTGTTCAGTTATTGATGACTGAGTGAAGTTAAAGCTACCAGCT
This sequence comes from Candidatus Dependentiae bacterium, assembly GCA_013821315.1. Lineage (NCBI taxonomy): Bacteria > Candidatus Babelota bacterium. Next base: position 9,217 of record JACDHA010000005.1, read on the forward strand.
GTGCTTTGAGCAGAGATGAACTCAACTTCATTAAAAGTACCTACGTATACTACAACGCTTCCTGCTGGAAGTATAACTGGAGCACGTGTGCCAGTTCTGGTACAGTTTGCTGTGCCTTCTATGGTGATAGTAAATTCGCTACCTGGAGCTACTTGTGTTGGAGCTGTTGCTTCTGAAGAAACGGTAACCATTGAGCACGCAGTACCTGACCCTTGACCACGAGTAAAGTCTGAGCTTACATATTCTTGAAAAGTAAAGGTATCTTCGTTAGCTCTGGTTATTGTAGCAAAAGCAACACTTAAAAGTAGGGCTAAGCTGTATACAAATGAAATTTTGTTCATAAGAACTCCTTGATTGAGATGTAAGTTAGTAGAAACTTTAACACCCCTAATATGTGCAGATTTTATACGAATGTCAAGAGCAAAAAATTGTAAAATAATTATAAACTTTTTTAGAAAAATAAAAGTATTTTTAAAATCAAGTTACTAGTAATTAAAATTTCTTTTATATATTTTTTAGCTAAGAGCAGATAACCATAAGATACTATGCTAAGCTATCTTAATTCAAGAGTAATATGTATAAAGCATACCCGGCTTGGCTAAAAAAAAGTTATACAAGCTTTGTTAAAGCAAATCAATAGACATTTTTTTAAAATAGTTTATACTGAATAATATTCAGATTTAAAATTTATTTCTCGTTAAGAATTTATTTCTCGTAAGGTAGTTAGAATTAATGAGCGTACAAAACAAAAGAAATAACGTGCGTAATATTGCTATTATTGCCCACGTTGACCATGGAAAAACTACACTTGTAGATAAAATGCTTCGTTACGCCGGTACAATGGACGTAACTCAAGGGGCACGCGTAATGGATTCCAACGATATTGAACGTGAGCGTGGAATTACCATTTTAGCTAAAAATACTGGTGTAAATTACGGTGACTTTGATATCAATATCGTTGATACTCCTGGGCATAGTGACTTTGGTGGCGAAGTAGAGCGAACACTTCAAATGGTTGAAGGGTTTTTACTCCTTGTTGATGCTGCTGAAGGGGTACTGCCAGGAACGCGATTTGTGTTATCTAAAGCATTACAACTTAATTTAAAGCCTATCGTTTTAATCAATAAGATTGATAGAAAAGATGCTGATATTGCTCGAACAGAAAGTTTAATTCACGATCTGTTTTTAGATTTAGCTCTTGATGAAAGCCAGCTTGATTTCCCTCTTCTTTATGGGTCATCTAAGCTTGGTTTTGTAACGACAAGTCCAGATATTGAATCTGATACTATGAAGCCGTTATTTGATACTATTTTAGAGTTTATTCCTGCACCTACAGAAAAAGCTGATCATTTACAGTTTTTAGTAACTAGTTTAGATCACTCTGACTTTTTGGGGCCTATAGCCATTGGTCGCATGTTTAGTGGTGAGATTAGCGTAGGGCAACAATTTATTTGCTGTAAAGATACTACCATAAGTAAACCTATGAAGGTAACCAAGATCTATAAATTTAGGGGTCTTGAGCGTATTGAATCTCAATCAGCTCAATTTGGTGATATTATAGCTCTTACTGGTTTTACTGAACCGGTAACTATTGGTACTACACTGTGTGAAATTGGTCATCCATTACCTTATTCGTATGTTAAAATTGATGAACCTACACTTTCTGTGTATGTATCGGTGAACGATTCTCCTTTTAGTGGTCAAGATGGTAAGTTGCTTACTTCACGCCAAATTAAAGATAGACTCGAAAAAGAACTTAAAACAAACGTAGCTTTACGTGTAGAGCCTACAAGTTCAGCTGAAAGCTTTAAAGTATCTGGTCGTGGTCAATTACATTTAGGTATTTTACTTGAAAACATGCGTCGTGAAGGCTTTGAGTTACAAGTATCAGCACCTGAGGTAATTTATAAAACAATCGATGGCGTTAAATGTGAGCCTATTGAGTACTTGGTTGTAGATCTTCCTGAAGAGCAACAAGGTATTGTTATGGAACATCTTGGCAAAAAGAAAGCTGAGATGAAGCAAATGACCCATTATGATAACGGTCGCGTTCGTATAGAATTTGAAGTGCCATCACGTGGTCTTTTAGGTTTTAGAGGACAATTTTTAACCGATACACGTGGTATGGGTATAGCAACGTTTAGTTTTTCCGGTTATCAACCTTATAAAGGTGACATTCCTTTAAGAACTAAAGGCGCGCTTATATCGATGGAAAACGGTGTAGTTACTGGCTTTGCTCTTGATAACTTACAAAACCGTGGCACTTTATTTATTAAGCCTGGTGAAAAAGTATACGAAGGTATGATCATTGGTGAAAATAGCCGTGATGATGATATGGACGTTAACCCCTGTAAGCAAAAAAAACTTACCAATATGCGTGCTTCAGGTACCGATGAATCTATACGTTTAGAGCCGCCACGCAAAATGGAGCTTGAAACATGTATGGAATGGATCCAGCCTGATGAACTTATAGAAGTTACACCCGGTCACATTAGATTACGTAAAAAAGCTTTACGCGCTAACCTAAGAAAATAAGCGCTTAACTAATCAATGGGTAAAAGTTGTAAAGGGGCACTGCCCCTTTACGATCCCAAGTCTCAACCAATGCAAAAAGAAAAAACCTATAAAATAATTGTTGCCTATGACGGCACCAATTACTGTGGCTGGCAACGGCAACCCCAAGTCAGCACTGTAGTTGGAGTATTAGAGCAACGCTTTCAAGCTGTTTTTAAAACAGAGATTGCGCTCCTAGGTGCTTCACGTACTGATGCTGGTGTGCATGCTCTTGGGCAAGTTGCCCGGTTTAGAACAACTTTATCAATAGGCATAGAGCAGCTTAAAAATGCTTGGAATAACGTGTTGCCTGCAGATATCATTATACGAGAACTTACACAAGTAGAAGATACTTTTAATCCTCAGCATAATGTTGCTCAAAAAACCTATTATTACCACTTTTTTCAGCGTCGGCCTCTGCCGTTCGTTTATCGTTATGGTGCTTATTATAAGCCAACTATTGATCTTGAAAAATTAACAGAATGCCTGAATGTGTTTGTTGGTACTCATGATTTTAGATCATTCTGCACCGGACAAGACAAAGAAAACACTATAAGAACCATACACTCAATAACCGTAAACTCATTTAAAAAATACGGTTTTTATAGAATTACCATTAAAGGTCCTGGCTTTTTGCGTTACATGATTAGACGTATTGTAGGGGCTTGTCTAGATAGCGCCTGTACGCCAGAGCTCACTAAAGAACATCTTATAACTGCTCTCGCAGAAAAAAATCCTAGCCAAAAATTTGATACAGCTCCTGCCCGCGGGCTTATTCTACGCAAAATTGTTTATAAATAATCTAAGTCTAGATTTTAAGGGACTAAGTATTTTATACTAATAGTAAATAAATACTTGGAGAAACTATGAAATCACATAAGTACGATTTAGTAATAATTGGTGGCGGCTCTGCTGGCCTCGTGGCTGCTAAATTTGCAGCCGGCATAGGTAAAAAAGTAGCGCTTATTGAAAAAGAAAATCTGGGAGGTACGTGTACCTGGACAGGGTGTATACCCAGTAAAACACTTATTCGTATTGCCCAAATAGCTCATAGTGTTAAGCATCTTGAGCACTATGGTCTTGGGTGTGCTCATACCATGCATCTTGATACCTCTTCTATTATGACCCATGTACAAAAAACTATAAAGCAAGTATATGCTACTCATACGCCACAAGAGCTTGAAAAAGCAGGCATTACTGTTTTTAAGGGTGCTGCCTTTTTTATAAATGCTCATGAGATTCTGGTAGGAACAACCAAGCTGTATGCAAAAAAAGTTATTATAGCTACAGGAACTGAGCCCTTTATTCCTTCTATTGAAGGTCTTGATCAAGTGCCTTATTTGACTAATAGCAGTCTTTTTAATCTAAAAGAGTTGCCTCCATCGCTCATAATTTTAGGTGCTGGTCCTATAGGTATTGAAATGGCAAGCGCTCTCAATCGATTAGGCGTTAAAATCACTGTTATTGAAATGGCGCCGCGCATATTATCTAAAGAAGATCCTGAGCTTACAGAACTGCTTACTAAAAAGCTTGAAGCTGAAGGAGTAATAGTCCTTACTGCTCATACAGCGTTAAAAGTTACTAAAGATGCTGCGGGCATTACGGTTATTTGTAAAAATCAGGCACCTGGTTTTAGCAACGTTGTAGCAGATTCTTTACTTATAGCAGTAGGGCGTAAGCCGGTGCTTTCTGGTTTTGGTCTTGAAAATACGGGTGTAAAAACGACGCCTAAAAATATACCTGTTTCAGCTACTATGCAAACTAATATACGTCATATATATGCTTGTGGTGATATTGTAGGTCCTTATCAATTTAGTCATATGGCTGAATATCAAGCAGTTATAGCTGCACGTAATGCGTTGCTTCCTTTTTTTAAAAAGAAAGCAGATTATAATCAGCGTATATGGGTTACGTTTACCGAGCCCGAGTTAGCATCAGCTGGTTTAAGTGAACAAGAGGCACGTGCTCAATATGGAGACTCAATTAAGATTTATAGATACGATTATAAAGATATAGATCGTGCAAAAACTGATGTTCATCTGGTGGGTATGGCTAAATTTATCTGCGATAAAAAGGGGTATATTTTGGGTGTACATATACTGGGTACTCGTGCAGGTGAATTAATTCATGAGGTACAATTAGGTAAATTGTATTCAATTAAGTTTACGCGTTTTTACTCTATTATTCATGCTTATCCTACCTATTCAGAAGTTATTTGGAAAGCTGCAAAAAAAGCTTACATAGACGACTTGCAATCAAACAAATTTTTACGATTTATGCGATGGCTTTTTGGTTATCAAAAAAAATAAAAAAGAGCAGGCTAACTAAACCTGCTCTTTTTAAATAAATATATTACTTAATCTCGATCTTCATCTTCATCTTCGTCTTGATCTTGGTAAAACTCTGCTTTCATAAATTTTACATTTTCAAAATCATCTGGTCTAACGCGTTGGCGAGAGATTTTATTCATACCATACTCTTGTTTGATATTTTTATCAGTATCCATGTTCATAGCTGATTTTTGAGAGGCTGTGTTTAAGTACTCTAAAGCACGCATAATCTTATGTGCTTTTTTAGCTTTCTTTTTAGCTACTTTTACTAATACTGGCGTATCAGTTTGTTTTGCTACAACCATTAATTGTTCGCTTTCAAGCATCATCTTTTCAGCTGCTAGTTTTTTCCATTCAGGTAGACGCTTTAATGATTTTGTGATTGGTTGGGTTGGTAGTGGTAATGTTTTAAGCTGTTGAGCCAGCTCTTGTTTTGTTTGAGCTATTTTTTGGTACCGAGCTCTCACTGCAGGATCTTTTATCTGTTGAGCGAGATCTAATGATTCTTGGGAGCCAAGTATAAGTTTCTTTGCAGCCAAATCATGCCATTTTTTCATCAATGGTGCTGGTTCTGTTATAGTTGCAGTTCGGAGCTTCTCTATGGTATCACTCATGTCATCAGATGAGATTTCCCATTTGTGTCCTGCTGAAAGCGCAGCGCTCAACGTTGTTATTGTTAAAAATAAGAGTGTCTTTTTCATAAAGACTCCTTTTAGGTTTTATTGGTTTTAAGAATGTTGATATAATTACTTAGTATTTCATATTTTAATTATAATAGTCAACAATAAATTAGGGTAATTTAAATTATTTTGGCATACTGTCTAGATTAAAACAAAAATTTCTTGCCAAACAGTTAAAAATAAGGTAAAATTATAATACAATTATATTTTATATAAAAAGAAAGTATTTAGATGAATATAACAAAAAAGATTATTATTGCCCTATCGCTGATACTAGCAGTTGGTGCTGGTATTCAAGCCTATAGCTATTACAATGGGTCTATCTATACCTATACACCGCAAAAAGACCGTGCATTTATTTTAGATTTATTTAAAAATAACTGGTATTGGTTGGTAAGTGAACGATCAACTGATTTTAGTGTAGAATATATGCTTGACAATAAAGCTTCATCAAAATTAGCCCGTAAAGGTGATTTAACGTTGAAGGTGTATCGTCGTGAAGGGGCTCCCGTAGGATTTGTAAGTTATTTTACTAAAGAGTTGTATGAAGGATTTGTTCTGTTTTTAGCAGTAAACGAAAAAGAGCGTTCCAAAGGATATGCTCGAAAGCTGCTTGCCTATGCTCTTGATGATCTTAAAAAACGTGGCTGCTTAGTTATTAGACTAATAACACGTACCAATAATGTCCGTGGGCAAAAATTATATACCGGTATGGGCTTTAAAAAAATATGGGAACATGAAGGTTTTGTTAAATTTGAAAAAGATTTAACCGTAGGTAATGCAGCGGTTGTTAATGCATGATCTCGGTATAGTTAACTGATGCTCTTAAGGCTACAGCAATTTAGAAGTTTAAAAAGCTTGAACTTAGGTAGATAGGGCAACTAAGTAAAATTTAAAGAGCTGGTAAAAATATATTTTTACCAGCTCTTTTTTATTTTTAATTTTTTTGCCATACAATAGTGGTCTTTGAATCTTGTCATGCTTAAAGACTGAGCAATAAAGTGAGCAATAAAAAACTAGTATTTGGTTGGTTAAAAAGAATTATTTATTTTAATTGTTGACAAGATTTTTTTGTTATGTTTACTTTCTTTAGTAGTCAAAACCCCCTATTGGAGAAATATATGAACCAAAAAATATCAAAATTGTTTTTACTGTTTGTTATTTTATTTTCTTTACAAAAAGTAATTGCACAAGAACGGTTATCTGATTGTTTTAAAAATAATACAGCAACTACAATAAGATGTAGAAAAAAATGTAGAAAAAAATGTAAACAACGTAGGACTCGCCCTGGTGTATGTTGTTGCCATAATTTGAACGTACAGGCTAACATGGATGTACACGGCAGAGGTCGCATCCGTCATCTCCAGGTAGGTGATTTAGCAGTTAAAAATCAGCTTACTGTACAGGGTGTTGATAGTACTGTTGTAATTGATTTAATGAATCTAATACATAATCTTAGCCCTGAAGAGCTAAGAAACGTTGCAACGGTATTGGGAATAATTGGAGCAGCTGGTCCTCAAGGAGCTCAGGGTATTGCTGGTGTACTGGGAGCTATTGGAGCAGCCGGGCCAGTAGGGGCTCAAGGTATTGCTGGTGCTTTAGGTGCTATTGGTGCAGCTGGTTCAGATGGTCCAGCAGGTCCAGCAGGAGTAGCAGGAGCAATTGGCGCCATTGGAGCTGCAGGAGCACGCGGTGCAATTGGTGCAACAGGAGCTACCGGTATACCTGGTATAGGTGGCATACTTGGCTATGCGTACGTTTATAATACAAGCCCTCAAGTAATAGCCCTTGAAGCAGATATTGCATTTGATTTCAATGGGCTGATCACGTCGGAAATAACCCATTCTCCTGGAACATCTCAAATACAAACTGTTTCTGCTGGTATTTATCTATTTCATTTTTCTGTATCGGGAACTGAGCCAAGTCAATTTGCTCTATTTCAAAATGGAAATCTAGTGGCGGGATCTATTTATGGTTCAGGAGCTGGTACTCAGCAGAATAATGGACAGGTAATAGTAGCAGCAGCCGCAGGAGATGTTTTTACCATACGAAACCATACCTCCGCAGCAGCAGTTACTCTCGCAGCAGCTCCCCCTATTGGAGGAACAGCATCTGCCGTAAATGCTTCTGTTCTTATTGAAAGAATAGCTTAGTTACACGATTAATTTTTTAGAGATTGCTCAAAGGGGACTTAAAAAGTCCCCTTTTTATGGCTTTAACATACTTTTTGGTACAGGTAATTGAAGCTGTTCTAAAATAAATGGTGCTATGTTGGCAAGCTGAGTTAATGGCAATGTATAATGTTTGTTTTTTAAATCTTGTCGAATCATAATAAACGGTACCAGATTAGTTGTATGGGCTGTTCTTGGTTGTTGAGCGGTACTATAAAACATGTCTTCAGCTTTACCATGATCAGCGGTTATATACACAGTTCCGTTAAGTTTTTCTACAGCGCTCGTATAAAGCTTTTGAAGATAGCCATTAAGGTACTCAACTGCTTTAGTTGTTGCTGCAAAGTCTCCTGAGTGGCCTACCATATCTGCATGGGCATAATTGATTATATACACGTCAGCAGGGTTGGTTTCTAGTGATTGTATAACTTGTTGGGTAATTTGTTTGCCAGACATTTCTGGACAATCTTTATAGGTTATACAGCCTAATGAAGGTATTAATACACGTGTCTCCTTCGCACGTAGTATTTCACGACCACCGTTAAGAAAATAAGTGATATGAGCATATTTTTCAGTTTCAGCAATCGAAAAAATACTTTTGTGTGCTTGCTCAAGTACATCAGCAAAGCTATCGTTAATCTGAGGTCTAGAACATAACACACTACAATGTAATTCTGGATAATACTGTATACCTGCCACAAACCATTCAATAGGCACAAGAGTACGATCAAACTTGGTAAAACTTTCGTCTACTAAAGCATGAGTAAGTTGTCGTGCTCTGTCTTCTCTAAAATTAAAAAATATAACTGCATCACCAGTTTTAATGTGTGTATCTCGACTCAGGGAAAGGGGCGGAATAAATTCGTCATAAATAGCTTGTTTATAGTAATGCTCAAGTATTTGTTGCCAACTTGAATACTCCGATGGGTGTAATTCTGTGAGCATAGTATAACTTTTTTTAGTTCGATCCCAATTATTGTCGCGATCCATTGCATAAAATCTACCGTGAATTGTACCAATCACTCCTACGCCAAGTGTAGAAAGTAAAGTTTCTAGCCGAGTTAAATATAAAGCAGCTGATTGCGGTGGTACATCGCGGCCATCTAAAAAGGGGTGTACCACAATATTAGTAATACCTTGAGAGACTGCTAGTTTAAGTAAATCAAGTAAATGCGATTCTAGGCTATGCACCCCAGCATCAGAAAGCAATCCAATAAAATGGAGTGTTTTGTTGCTTTCTTTGATGTATTTAAACTGCTTTTTGAAAATTTCTTCATGAGCATATATATTTTTTTCTAAAGCATGAGTTATAAGAGTTGCTGGTTGTTCTAGTATGCGACCGCTCCCAATAGTCATGTGACCAACTTCTGAGTTGCCTATCATGCCCGGCAGTAGCCCAACAGCAGGCCCTGAGGCCTGTAGCAGGCTTGAAGGGTACTGGTTAAACCAATCCATTATTGTATGTGTTTTAGCATGGAAAATAGCATTGTTTGTACTATCTTGGTTATAGCCAAAACCGTCAAGTATAACTAAAAGAGTAGGTCCTTGTTTCATGCTTTTTATGTTTTTCGATTGATGAACTGGTGTAATAGTAGGTATTTAAGCATATACAAGACTTTATTGAAATGAAAACTTTTTGTACCTATACTAAAAAATGGTAGACTGGTACTACTTAATAAAAATTACTGTTTAAGGAAATTTTCTATGATACGCAGCTCTCTTTTTGTACTTTTTTTATGTTTTAGTGTTGGAGAAATAAAAACAGAAGAATGTAATTCCTTAGATACTAAGTTACTAACAGAACAAAGCATAGAAGTAGTTAAAGACCACGATAGTACGAGCCTGGATGCTGAGTTAGATGATATTTTTAATCCTTCAAAAGACGATGGGCTCCCTATGCCTGACTTTACACCACCTTCACGTTTAACTATTTTTGTGCGTGAATACGGAATACTAGCTCTTGATTATAGTATTACTGCGTTTAATAAATGTTGTACCTTTAAAAGATGGGTTACTGCACAATGCTGCAAAAAACTACTTGCTCTTAAGAAACTGGGATATCAAAAATGAGCCTGTTAAGTGACGTTCATGAATTTGCTTTTTATACACCTTTAGTATCTACACTTATTACAAAACAAGCTCATAAAGATATTCATGAGATTACTGATTCTGAGCTTGTGCATCGCTTAATTACTGTGCTTCGCTTAGAAAAAGGAGATAGTTTTATATTATTTGATAGAAACTACTCGTTAAGAGCAACTATTTTAGGAATACAGTCTAAAAAGTTGTTTATACTCGAAGTTCTTTCTTATCAACAAAACCAAGTGCTGACACCGTTAATAACGTGGGGACTTCCTATCTTAAAGCGAGAAGCGTTTGAAGAAGCTTTATATAGCCTCTGTGAACTTGGTGTAACAGCTATCCAGCCCTTAACAACACGTAAAACAGGCCGTTCTTGGGGTGATGAAAAAGAGTTGCAACGTGCCCAAAAAATCCTTGTAGCAGCTGCTGAACAAGCAAAACAATTTGTAGTACCTGTACTGTTGCCAGTGTTCTCACTAGAACTATGGTTAACTAAGCTTGATAAGGATAATAATTGTCATCTGTTTTTCGATGCAACTGGAGATCCCTTATCAGAAGTTCTTCCAAAAATATCAAAAAACAACTACCAAGAGCTTATAATACTGAGTGGTCCTGAAGGAGATTTGACTCTAGCAGAGAAGGAAGATCTTAAACGCTCTAATTTTATTTTTAGTAAGCTGACTCCAACTATACTCAGAGCGCAACAAGCGGTTACTGTAGGTTTAGGAATTTTACGCTCACTTATGTAAAAATTCTACAATATATATCTTGCCTGCATCTGTAGCTGTCAATAATACATCTCCAGCTTTTACACTTTTTGTATTAAGACTCGCACCAAGTAATATTTGTGCAACGCTTATATAATCCTGGTTTGCAGCTAATATTAAAGCAGCTTCACCACCATTGAGGATGTTGGGCTTACTTTATTTTTGAACATTATTTTTATTGCTCTTTTGACACTGGGCAAGAGCCGCAATTATTAATTGTTTAATTTCTGGGCGCTTATAAACTTTAGCTGCTTTTAAGGCAGTCTTAAGGCTTTCATACTGTGTTTGAGGATCCGATTTTGTAGTAAGTAAGAGCTTAACAATTTCAATGTGACCCTTGGCTACAGCCTGTGTAAGAGCTGTCTGGCCATGTTGATTTTGTGCATTAGGATCTACACCAGGTGCGTTAAGAAGAAGCTCTACAATCTCTGTGTAATCTTTGCTCGCAGCTAAGAGTAAAGCAGTGATTCCTGCTTTATTTAGTATGTTTGGGTTTGCTCCAGCTTCAAGTAAGAATTTTGCAATTGGTATGAAGCCTTTATCTAAGGCTATTATTAAAGGTGTATTGCCCAAATTATTTGGTAAGTTAGGATTAGCTTTTTTTTCAATTAATAACTTTACAATGCCGTTATGGCCAAAGGCGCAAGCTTTTATAAGAGCTGTGTCGCCATGTTGATCTTGTGCATTAGGATCTATCTTAGGTGTGTTAAGAAGCAACTCTACAATATCAGTATGGCCTTTTTCACTTGCAGCTACTAAAGGAAATGTACCATCTGTTGTCACATAAGGATAGGCACCTTTTTTAAGTAAAAGTTCTACAAGCTTTGTGTTTCCCTCGTAGGCTGCTTTTTGTAGGCACGCGTCATGGGGCATAGGAGTGTAGTTTAATTCTGCACCATTTTCTAAAAGCAAAGAAGCTACAGAAAATTGTAATCCTCCTAAAGCAAAGTCTAAGGCATTGCGTCCTTGGGCTTCTCTGTAATTCACTTGTGCTCCATGCTCTAAGAGAAATTTGACGCAATCTATATGACCTTTACCTGCTGCTATCATGAGGCCTGTAATTCTTTGTGCACTAGCATAATTAACATCAACCCCACGCTCTAGTAATAGGGCTATGGTAGCTATTTTGTTGGCACGTATTGCTTCAATAAAAGCTGTCATAAGAGCGTTAGTATCATTAAAGCCAGTTGATAATAACAATGTAATTACATCATTATATCCAAAGGTTGCGGCAATTATAATGGCGAAAATGCTTCTATTGTTTTTTTGCTCTATAAAATAGGGGTTATCGAGCTTTTTGAGCAATGCAATATCTCTAGAGCTAGCTAAAGCAAGTTCGTAGCAATGCAAAATGTGTTCCATGGTCGTTGCATTGATTTTGTTTACATGCTCTCGAGCGGTTGTTTTGTTTTTATCTTGAGTATCAAGAGGTATGCCAGCATCAAGAAGTAACAATGCTATTTCAACTCTATTAAAATCAACAGCGTAATGTAAAGCAGATTTGCCTTCTTTATCTTTAGCAAAGCATTTAAAACCGTTATTGAGAAGAAATTTTATTCCTTCAATATCATTGTGGAGCATCAAATTCGGCATTAATTTAATGATAAATGATTTGTCAAAAATAGTGTGAGCTTGAGGGGTTTTTAACGCTGTTTTACTAGCTTGAGTAGGGGTTAAAAATACTCCAGATGCCATAATCTGATAAATAGCTTCAGTATTGCCGTGTTCGATAGCGTGTGTTAATGCTGTTTTACCATTGCTATCTTGAGCATGGATATCTATTTTTGGCAGACTTAATAGTTTTAAAAGTGCGTTGTTTTTTGGATGACGGGTAGAGAGCATAAGCGGGGTAATGCCTGTGTTAGACGCTTGAGTATTAATCTCTTGAATATCAGTAGAGTCTGTATTATCCTCAAAGTAAATTGAGAGCATAAGAGAAGTGTACCCTTGAGCTTCTAATGCAACTCTTTCTGCTTTGCTTTTTTGTTCTAGTTGACGTGCATCACAGAGACCTTCTTCAATGGTAATAAGCTGTATTACTCGCTCAAATATTTTCTTAGGTACTTTAGAAGCACGCAGTTGTTTAAGCAGGGCAAGTTTTAGATTATCATTAGGCTCAGCCTTATAGAGTATTTCAAATAGTGCAGGTTTATCTTCAAAAGCAGCAGCTATAATGGGTGTTTGCCCTAAGTGATTTGTGCTTGTTAATGTTTGAGGGTAAAGCTTAATTATAAGTTCAAGCAGGGAGCTTTCGTTTAGTTCTAGTGCTTTAAAAAGGTAGCAACTAGCATGTTGATCACTTAATGGTGGTCTGTTAACAAGCAATTGTTCTACCAGGTTTTTATTGCCTGTTGTTAGAGCATCTAGTATTTTGCCTAATCTAAACTGGGGTAGCAGGGTAGCGACAATATCCAAAACGAGATAGTTATTCTCTTCTTGGGCCTTATTCCATAAAAAGTGGAGCTGAGGTGTTGTTAGTTTTTTACTATCAATTAATAATTCAAGCAACAGCGTGTCGGTTGTGGTAGAGGCATGCGTAAGAGCGTTATCGATATTTTTATCAGAGAGTTGCAGATGTACTAGCTGCTGAATAACTGCATACTTTTGAGCTTTAATAGCATATAAAAAGGGTGTTTGACCTTGAGTATTAATAATACTATTAACATGGGGCTGTAGTGCAGTAAGTGTTTCTTGGTTTAGTGTGCCTGTTGAAAGCTCTTGTTTAAACTGTTGTAATACAGCAGTTTTTCTTTCTTGAGCAGCTTTGCGTTTTTGTTGTTCTTGCTCAAGTAATGGTGCCATTTGATGTGCGTATGTCTTTTGTAAAACGTCTTTTATTTCTTGTTTTATTTCTTTACTTACTTGTACAAGATCATAAAGAGTATGACCATCTATGACACAACAGGTATCTGCTCCGGCAGCAAGTAAAAGTACTGTAACTTCTAAATGATTATTTGTACATGCTAAGTAAAGTGCCGTATGTCCAAAAGCATCAGAAATATTTACCAATACTTGATTGGCAAGTAATTTTGAAATCTTTTGTATGTCACCCTTATAGCAAGCGTACATAAGCTCTGTTGCTTTATGTTCGTTGAGCCAGGTGCTTTTTTTATGTACATGTTTTTGCAGTAGAGCTGTAATTTTATGGAGATTACGTTTCTGAGCCAAAGAAAGTGCAGTATCACCTTTATGGTTAGTCGCTGTAGGATCTGCGTGGGCTTTAAGTAAAAACTTAATAAATGGTTCGGCCTTACCCTGTAGGTAATCAATTGCATAACAAAGAGCTGTATTGCCATTGCTGTCTTGTTTATTTGGATCTGCTTTATGCTCAAGCAATAACTGAGTGATTGCTACGCTCAAAGAGAGCATATCATTTGATTGGCGGGCTAGTCGCAAAGCGTGCATGAGTGGTGTTAATCTATAGCGATCTGACATATTGGCGTCAGCAGCCCCATAGCCAAGCAATAACTCAAGTATTTCGATAGACGGAGCTTCTCGTGTTAAGGCATATATAAGGGGAGTTACTCCTTCTTTATTAACGTTATTAATAGTTTTTCTATTAAGTAGGCTCAGTGTAGAATAAAAATCATTACGGTTTAATGCACAAAATAGAGCTTGCTCTCGACCGTTATTTGTGTCATAAAAATCAGCATCTTCTTCAAGCAAGGTGCTGATTAATTGCCAGTCACCATCTTGAGCTGCCTGTTCTAAAGGTGATTTTTGAGGGCCTGTGCCATTAGAATTACTAGTATTTTGTAAAGTTTGTTGATGCTGTGTTACAATTAACCCAGCTTGTTTTCTTTGTGTAGCAGCTTGTTGTTGTAGCGCTATTTTTTCAAGAGTTAGAGGGCTAATAGGCTTGCCACAAGCATATACTTCCGGATAGATAGTTACTATATGCATGCTGCTAGTAATAGCTGGTATAAGTTTGACAATAACAGTTAAAGCAGGCTCATGTATTGTAAGTCCCTTAAGTTTAAATTTATAGGTACTGAAACTATAGGCTGTTTTACCTGCTTGCATATCAAAAGGCTCTAGAATAGTATCCCAATTAAAATAGTTGGTTATCATTTCTACTATATAATTTGTTAATTTATCTGCCGGCCAAGTTATTGGAAAGAATGTTTTAGGCTCGTGATAATAGTGGCCGTTGTAAATAACATAACCAACGTGAAAGTCTTTTATATCGCCATTAGTTAGCACCCATAACTTATCAGATACTTTAACTAGTGTTAAGCCTTGCACAGTTTGAATTGCTTGTGGTTGATAATAATGAAAGCCCAGTAGCTTACGATTGCCGGAGGTGTCGATAATCGGTTGATAGCCAGTAACATGGGTAAGCGCAGGTGCTAAGGGTGTTATATGATGGTGGCCTTGTAATGGTAAATATACCATTGGATTGACAGATTTTTGATTTGATATATCCATGCATAAGAGGGATAGGTTAAATTGAATGACAAGAGATAAAAGGGCACTAAATATTTTCATAGCAAAACTAAATCCTATTTTTAATTATTAAATTTATAATAACTAATTATAAACTATTTAGAAAATAAAACAATTTAACGAGTCTTTTTTATTATAAAAAGCAGCTTTTAATGCTGTAGAGCTTAAGATGTT
The DNA here is from genome assembly GCA_013821315.1 of Candidatus Dependentiae bacterium. Taxonomy (NCBI): domain Bacteria; species Candidatus Babelota bacterium. Next base: position 24,420 of record JACDHA010000005.1, read on the forward strand.
GTATTTACTTTATTTTTGAACATTATTTATTGCTCTTTTGCCACTGGGCAATAGCGGCAATTAGTAATTGTTTAATTTCTTTGTGCTTAGCTGCTTTTAAGGCATTTTTAAGGCTTTCAAATTGTGTTTGAAGATCCGATTTTGTAGCAAGTAAGAGCTTAACAATTTCAATGTGGCCGTTAGCTACAGCTTTTATAAGAGCAGTCTCATTATTTTCATCTTTTAAGTTGGTATCTGCTCCAGCGTTAAGAAGAAATCTTACCATCTCGGTATGGCCTTTGAGCGCGGCTAACAATAAGGCAGTAGTTCCGCTTTTAGTTTGTATGTTTGGGTTTGCTCCAGCTTCAAGTAAGACTTTTGCAATTGGCATCAATCCTTTGTCTGATGCTATCATTAAAGGTGTATTGCCAAATTTATCTGATAAATTAGGATTAGCTTTTCTTGCAAGTAATAATTTTACAGTGTTGTTATGATCAAAGACACAAGCCTTTGTAAGAGCTTTATCGCCATGCTGGTCTGGTGTATTAGAGTCTACACTAGATGGGTTAAGAAGAAGCTCTACAATCTCTGTGTAACCTTTGTAGGCAGCTAACCATAAAGCAGTAATTCCAATGTCGTTTTGTACGTTTAGGTTTGCTCCAGCTGCAACTAAAACTGCTACAATTGGTATGAAGCCTTTTTCTATTGCTACTATTAAAGGTGAAAAGCCCAATTTATCTTGTAAGTTAAGATTAGCTTTTTTTTCAATTAATAACTTTACAATGCTGTTGTGACCCAAATTACAAGCGTATATAAGAGCTGTCTGGCCAGCTTTATCTTGTGCATTAGGATTTACACCAGGTACGTTAAGAAGCAATTCTACCATATCGGTATGGCCTTTTTCACTAGCAGCTAGCAAGGGAAATGTGCCACCTGTTGTCACATGAGGATTAACACCTTTTTTAAGCAAAAGTTCGACAAGCTTTGTGTTTCCATCGTAGGCTGCTTTTTGTAAGCATGCGTCATGGAGTGTGGGATTATAATTTAACTCCATGCCATGTTCTAAAAGTAAGAGAGCTGCAGGCAGTTGTAAACCTTCTAACGCAAAATCTAAAGCATTTTGCCCTTCGGTATTTCTACATTCAACTTTTGCTCCATGTTTTATTAGAAAATTGATGCAGTCTATATGACCTTTGTATGCTGCTATCATAAGGCCTGTAATGTTTTGTGAATTACTAGCAGAGTTAATATCAACTCCGTGTTCTAATAGCAAAGCTAATGTTGATATTTTATTGTAATGCATTGCTTCAAAGAATGCTGTTTTAAGAGTAGTCATACTATCATTAAATCCAGTTGATAATAGTAATGTAATTACATCATCATATCCACCAATAGCGGCAGCTATAAACGCTAAAACTCGTCTATTGCTCATCTGCTCTATAAAATAGTTATTGGTGGGATGTTTTAACCAATCATTAAGCTCAGTATTTACGGTAATTGGATCAGTTTGGTAGCAAAGCAGAAGGTTATGCATAGTTGTTGCTTTAATTTTACTTGCATACTCTAGAGCCGTTAGCTTGTTTTTATCTTTACCATCCAGAGGTATTCCAGCATCAAGAAGTAACAGTACTATTTCAGTTTGATTAAAATCAATTGCATAATGTAAAGCAGTTTTACCCTCTTTATCTTTAGCAAAGCATGTAAAGCGATTAGTAAGAAGAAATCTTACGGCCTCAATATCATTATGGCGTATTAAAATCGGCATTAGTTCAACAATAAAAGCTTCGTTAAAAAGAGTATGAGCTTGAGGGTTTTTTAGTGCTGTTTGACTAGCGTGAGTAGGTATTAAAAATGCTCCACCTTTTGTAAGATGGTAGATAGCATCAGTATTGCCGTGCTCTATAGCATGTGTTAATGCTGTTTTGCCAGTGCTATCTTGAGCATGGATATCTATATTTGGCATACTTAATAGTTTTAAAAGTGCGGTGTTTTTTAGATGACGCGTAGAGAGCATAAGTGGGGTAATACCAGTTTTAGATACTTGAGCATTAATTTTTTGACTGTCAGTAGAGTCTACGACGTCCTTAAAATAAACTGAGAGCATAAGAGAAGTGTAGCCTTGAGCTTCTAATGAAACTCTTTCTGCTTTGTTTTTTTGTTCTAGTTGATGTGCATCACCTAATGCTTCTTCAATAGAAATAAGTTGAACTACTCTGTCAAATATTCTTCTAGGTAATTTAGATGTACGGAGCTGGTTGAGTAGGGCAAGTTTTAAATCACCATCAGGTTGAGCATTATAGAGTATTTCAAAAAGTGCTGTTCTATCTTCAAAAGCAGCAGCTATAACGGGCGTTTGTCCCAAGTGATTAGTGCTTGTTAATGTTTGGGGGTAAAGCTTAATTATAAATTCAAGCAGCGAACTTTCGTTTAGTTCTAATGCTTTAAAGAGGCATAAGCTAGCATGTTGGTCACTTAATTGCGGTCTGCTGAAAAGCAATTGCTCTAACACGTTTTTATTGCTTGTTGTTAAAGCATCTAGTATTTTGCCTAATCTAAAATCGGGTAGCATGGTAGCTATAAGATCTAAAATGAGGTAATTAGCCTGTTCTTGAGCCTTATTCCATAAAGAATGGAGCTGGGGTGTTGTTAGTTTTTTACTATTAATTAACAGTTCAAGTAACACGCTTTCGTGCATGGTATAGGCTTTGGTAAAGGCATTGTCTATATTTGTCTCAGAGAGTTGCAGATTTAATAGCTGCTGAATAACTGCATACTTTTGAGCTTTAATAGCATGGGTAAAGGGTGTTTCACCTTGAGTATTAATAATACTATTAACATAGGGCTGTAGTGCAGTAAGTGTCTCTTGGCTTAAGCTATCTGTTGAAAGCTCTTGTTTAAACTGTTGTAATACAGTAGCTTTTTTTTCTTGAGCAGCTTTACGTTTTTGTTGCTGTTGTTCAAGTAATGGTGCTATCTGATGCGCGTAAGCTTTTTGTAAAACATCTTTTATTTCTTGTTTTATTTCTTTATGAGTTTGTACAAGCTCATAAAGAGTATGACCATCTATGACACAACAGGTATCAGCTCCAGCAGCAAGTAACAGTTCTATAACTTCTAAATGATTACGTATACATGCTAAATAAAGTGCAGTATGTCCATCAGTGTCAGCAGCATGTATGAGTGCTTTCTCAGCAAGTAGTTTTGAAACCTTTTGTATGTTGCCCCTATAAGAAGCATACATAAGTTCTGTTGCTTTACGTTCATTAAGCCAGGTATTTTTTTTATGTATATGTTTTTGTAGTAGAGCTGTAATGTTAGGGAAATTGCGTTTCTGAACAATAGAGAGTGCAGTATCACCTTTGTTATTGGCCGCTGTAGGATCTGCATGAGCTTTAAGGAGAATCTTAATAAAAGGTTCAGCTTTATCTTGTAGATACACAATTGCATAACAAAGAGCATTGTTGCCATTGCTGTCTTGTTTGTTTGGATCTGCTTTGTAATCGAGCAGTAACTGCGTAATTGCTATAGCTAATTGAAGCATATCGTTTGATTGGTACGCTAGTCGTAAAGCATGCATGAGTGGTGTTAACTTATACCTGTCTGACATATTAGCGTCAGCAGAACCATAGCTAAGCAACAGCTCAAGTATCTCAATAGAGGGAGCTTGTCGTGTTAAAGCATAAATAAGAGGAGTTACCCCTTCTTTATTAGGAGTATTAATTGTCTTTTTATTAAGCAGACTCAGGGTAGAATAAAAATCATTGCAGCTTATTGCACAAAAAAGAGCTTGTTCTCTGTTGTTACTAATTTCATAAAAATTAGCATCTTCTTTAAGCAAGGTGCTTATTAATTGCCAATCGCCACTTTGGGCTGCTTGTTCTAAGGGTGATCTTTGGGAGCCTGAGCCATTAGAATTACTAGCGTTATGCAAGGATTGCTGATGTTGTGTTGCAGAATCTTGTTTTTTTTGTATAGTAGTCTTTTGTTGTAAGGCCACTTTTTCAAGAGTTAGAGGGCTGATAGGCTTACCACAAGCTAGTACCTCTGGATAGATAGTTACTATGTGCATGCTACTAGCAATGGCTGGGATAAGTTTGACAACAACAATTAAGTTAGGCTCATGTGCTGCAAGCCCTTTAAGCTTAAACTTATAAGTACTGAAGCTGTACGGTGTTTTGCCTGCTTGGATATCAAAAGGCTCTAGAATAGTATCCCAATTAAAATAGTTGGTTATCATTTCTACTATATAGTTTGTTAATTTATCTGCCGGCCAAGTTATTGGAAAGAAGGTTTTAGGCTCGTGATAATAGTGACCGTTGTAAATTACATAACCAACATGAAAGTCTTTTATATCGCCATTGGTTAGTACCCATAACTTATCAGATACCTCAACAAGCGTTAAACCATTAGCGTTTCTCATTTTTTGTGGCTGATAATGGTGAAACCCTAATAGTTTGTGATTGCCGGAGCTGTCGATAACTGGTTGGTAACCAGTCACATGAGTAAGTACAGATCTCAGAGACGTTACATGATGATGTCCTTGTACTGGTAGGTACACCACTGGATTGATAGATGTTTGATTTGGTGCGTCCATGCATAAGACAGCTAGGTTAAATTGAATGACAAGAGATAAAAGGGCACTAGATATTTTCATAGCCAAACCAAATCCTATTTTTAATTATAATGAGTCTTTTTTTTGTTATAAAAAGCAGCTTTTAATACTGTAGAGCTCAAGATGTTGTATTTACTTTATTTTTGAACATTATTTTTATAGCTCTTTTGACATTGGGCAATAGCGGCAATTAGTAATTGTTTAATTTCTGGGCGCTTATAAAATGTAGCTGCTTTTAAGGCAGTCTTAAGACTTTCAAATTGTGTTTGAGAATCCCATTCTGTAATAAGTAAGAGCTTAACAATTTCAATGTGGCCGTTAGCTACAGCTTTCATAAGAGCTGTCTCATTACTTGTATCTTTTAAGTTGGTATCTACTCCAGCGTTAAGAAGAAGGTTTACCATCTCGGTATAACCTTTGCACACGGCTAACAATAAGGCAGTGGTTCCACTTCCATTTTGTATGTTGGGGTTTGCTCCAGCTTTAAGTAAAGCTCTTAAAATGCTAGTATGGCCCAGGGCACACGCTTTCATAAGAGCTGTTTCTCCATGTTTATCTTGTAAATTAGGATCTAAAGATACATTAAGCAGGAGCTCTGCAATCTCTGTATGGCCTTTTTCAGTAGCTATCAATAAAGCAGTAGTTCCAATTTTGTTTTGTATATCTGGTTTTGCTCCAGCTTCAAGTAAGGCTCTTACAATGCTAGTATGGCCTAGGGCACACGCTTTCATAAGGGGTGTTTCTGTATGTATGTCTTGTATATTAGGATTGACAGGTACCTTAAGAAGTAGGTTTGCAATATCAGTATGGCCTTTTCCAGCAGCTATCAATAAAGCAGTACTTCCAATTTCGTTTTGTATGTCTGGGTTTGCTCCAGCTTCAAGTAAAGCCCTTGCAATTGGTATGAATCCTTTATCTAATGCCATTATTAAAGGTGTATTGCCAAAT
>JACDHA010000005.1:30058-64789 GCA_013821315.1 Candidatus Dependentiae bacterium
CAAGTAATAATTTTACAATGCCGCTATAACCTAAGGTGCAAGCCTGTATAAGAATTGCCTGGCCATTTTGATCTTGTACATTAGGATCTACATCCGGTACATTAAGAAGTAACTCTACAATCTCTGTGTTGCCTTTGACTGCAGCTACCAATAAAGCAGTACTTCCAATTTTGGTTTGTACATCCAGTTTTGCTCCAGCTTCAAGTAAGGCTCTTACAATGCTAGTATGGCCTAGGGCACACGCTTTCATAAGGGGTGTTTCTGTATGTATGTCTTGTACATTAGGATCTACATCAGGTGCGTTAAGAAGAAGCTTTATAATATCAGTATGGCCTTTTTCAGTAGCTATCAATAAAGCAGTACTTCCAATTTCGTTTTGTATGTCTGGGTTTGCTCCAGCTTCAAGTAAAGCCCTTGCAATTGGTATGAATCCTTTATCTAATGCCATTATTAAAGGTGTATTGCCAAATTTATCTTGTAAGTTAAGATTAGCCTTTTTTTCAAGTAATAATTTTACAATGCCGCTATAACCTAAGGTGCAAGCCTGTATAAGAATTGCCTGGCCATTTTGATCTTGTACATTAGGATCTACATCCGGTACATTAAGAAGTAACTCTACAATCTCTGTATTGCCTTTGACTGCAGCTAACAATAAGGCAGTAGTTCCAATTTTGGTTTGTACATCCAGTTTTGCTCCAGCTTCAAGTAAAGCTCTTGCAATACCAGTGTGAGCTAGGGCACAAGCTTTGATAAGAGCTGTTTCTCCATGTTTATCTTGTACATTAGGATCTACATCAGGTGCGTTAAGAAGAAGCTTTACAATATCAGTATGGCCTTTTTCAGTAGCTATCAATAAAGCAGTACTTCCAATTTCGTTTTGTATGTCTGGTTTTGCTCCAGCTTCAAGTAAAGCCCTTGCAATTGGTATGAATCCTTTATCTAATACCATTATTAAAGGTGTATTGCCAAATTTATCTTGTAAGTTAAGATTAGCCTTTTTTTCAAGTAATAATTTTACAATGCTGCTATAACCTAAGGTGCAAGCCTTTATAAGAGCTGTTTCTGCATGTTGATCTTGCACATTAGGATCTACACTAGGTGCATTAAGAAGTAACTCTACAATCTCTGTATATCCTTTTTGTGCAGCTATCAATAAAGCAGTGGTACCTATTTCGTTTGGTATGTTTGGGTTTGCTCCATGCTTTAGGAGGAATTTGGTGCAATCTATGTAGCCTTGCTCTGCTGCTATCATAAGAGTTGTAATCCCTTGTGTATTAGCAAAATTAATATCAACCGCATGCTTTAGTAGTAGAGCTAATACGGATATTCTATTGGAATCTGTTGCTGTAAAAAATGCTGTTGTAAGAGCTATATCATCATTAAAGCCATCTGATAATAATAATGTAACTACATCGTCGTACCCACAAGTTGCTGCATATATAAAAGCTAAGGCTCTTCTAGAAAGATAACGGTTATTGGTATCATTTAAAGAAATGTCTGTATGGATAGCTGAAGCGGTTTGGTAGCAATGCAGGATATGTTGTAGGTTTGTTGGTGCCTTAATTTTGTTTGCATATTCTAAAGGCGTTAATTTGTTTTTCCCTTGAACATCAAGAGGTAGTCCAGTATCAAGAAGTAGCAATGCTATTTCAGTTCGATTAAAATCAATAGCATGATGTAAAGCAGTTTTGCCCTCTTTATCTTTAGCAAAGCATTTAAAACCGTTATAGAGAAGAAATTTTACTGCCTCAGTATCATTATTGAATATCAAAATCGGCATTAATTTAATAATAAAAGCTTCGTTAAAAAGAGTATGAGCTTGAGAAGTTTTTAGTGCTGTTTGACTAGCTTGAGTAGGTATTAAAAATGCTCCACCTTTTATAATATGATAAATAGCTTCAGTATTGCCGTGTTCGATAGCATGTGTTAATGCTGTTTTGCCATTGCTATCTTGAGCATGGATATCTATGTTTGGCAAACTTAATAATTTTAAAAGGGCATTGTTTTTTGGATGACGTGTAGAGAGCATAAGTGGTGTAGTGTCCGTGTTAGAGGCTTGAGCATTAATCTCTTGGATATTAGTAGAATCTGCATTATCTTCAAAGTAAACTGAGAGCATAAGAGAGGTGTACCCTTGAGCTTCTAATGCACCTCTTTCTACTTTGCTTTTTTGCTCTAGTTGATGTGCATGGTAGAGACCTTCTTCAATGGTAATAAGCTGCTTTACTCTCTCAAATATTCTCTTAGGTATTTTAGATGCACGTAGCTGTTTAAGTAGAGCAAGTTTTAAATCACCATTAGGCTGAGCATTATAGAGTATTTCAAAGAGTGCTGGTTTATCTTCAAAAGCAGCAGCTATAAGGGGTGTTTGTCCTAAGTGATTAGTGCTTGTTAATGTTTGGGGGTAAAGCTTAATTATAAATTCAAGCAGCGAACTTTCGTTTAGTTCTAATGCTTTAAAGAGGCATAAGCTAGCATCCTGATTACTTAATGATGGTCTACTGATAAGTAGTTGCTCTAACAAGTTTTTATTGCCTGTTCTTAAAGCATCTATTATTTTGCCTAATCTAAATGCAGGAAGCATGGTAGCTAAAAGATCCAAAACAAGATAATTATTCTGCTCTTGGGCCTTATTCCATAAAGAGTGGAGCTGTGGTGTTGTTGGTTTTTTACTTTTAATTAACAGCTCAAGCAAGAGTTTGTCTTGTGTACTATAGGCATGAATAAGAGCGTTCTCAATATTTGTTTCAGAGAGTTGGATATGTAATAGCTGCTCGATAACTACATTTTTTTGAGCTTTAATAGCATATAAAAAAGGCGTTTCACCTTGAGTATTAATAATGCCATTAACATAGGGCTGTAGTGCAGTAAGTGTTTCTTGGCTTAAATGATTTGTTGCAAGCTCGTGTTTAAACTCTTGTAATATAGCAGCTTTTTGTTCTTGAGCAACTTTTTGTTGTTGTTGCTTTTTCTCAAGTAATGGTGCCATTTGGTGCAAGTAAGCCTTTTTTACAGCATCTTTTATCTCTTGTTTTATTTCTTTAGTAGCTTGTACAAGTTCATAAATAGTGTTGCTATTTATGCAATGATAGGTGTGAGCTCCAGCAGCAAGTAGCAGTTCTATAACTTCTAAATGATTATGTATACATGATAAATAAAGGGCCGTATGTCCAAAAGCATCAGGGGTATTTACCAATGCTTGATTGGCAAGTAATTTTGCAACTTTTTTTATGTCACCCTTATAGCAAGCGTACATAAGCTCTGTTGCTTTATGTTTATTAAGCCAGGTGCTTTTTTTATATACATGTTTTTGCAGTAGAGCAGCGATTTTAGGGAGATTGCGTTTCTGGGCAAGAGAGAGCGCACTGTCGCCTTTGTTATTGGTCGGTGTAGGATCTGCATGAGCTTTAAGGAGAATCTTAATAAAAGGTTCAGCTTTATCTTGTAGGTAATCAATTGCATAACAAAGAGCATTGTTGCCATTGCTGTCTTGTGTATTGGGATCTGCTTTATGCTCAAGCAGTAACTGAGTGATTGCTATAGCTAATTGAAGCATATCGTTTGATTGATGGGCTAGTCGTAAAGCATGCATTAGTGGTGTTAACCTATACCGGTCTGACATATTAGCATCAGCTGATCCATAGCCAAGCAACAGCTCAAGTATTTCAATAGACGGAGCTTGCCGTGTTAAAGTATAAATAAGAGGAGTTACCCCATCTTTATTTGGGTTATTAATAGTTTTTTTATTAAGTAGGCTAAGCGTAGAGTAAAAATCATTGCGGCTTAACGCACAAAAAAGAGCTTGTTCTCTGTTGTTGCTAATTTCATAAAAATTAGCATCTTCTTCAAGTTCTTCAAGCAATCTGCTTATTAATTGCCAGTCGCCACTCTGGGCTGCCAGCTCTAAGGGTGATTTTTGAGAGCCTGAGCCATTAGAATTACTAGTATTTTGTAAAGTTTGCTGCTGGTGGTTTGCAGTTAATCCAGCTTGATTTCTTTGTGTAGCAGCTTTTTGTTGTAGAGCTATTTTTTCAAGAGTTAGAAGGCTAATGGGCTTGCCGCAAGCATATACTTCCGGATAGATAGTTACTATCTGCATACTACTAGCAATGGCTGGGATAAGTTTAACAACAACAATTAAGTTAAGGTCATTTGCTGCAAGCCCTATAAGTTTAAACTTATAAGTACTGAAGCTGTACGGTGTTTTGCCAGCTTGGATATCAAAAGGCTCTAAAATAGTATCCCGATTAAAACAGTTGGTTACTGTTTCTACTATATAGTTTGTTAATTGATCTGGTGTCCAGCTTGTTGGAAAGAATGTTTTAGGCTCTTGGTAATAGTGGCCGTTGTAAATAACATACCCAACGTGAAAGTTTTGTATATCGCCATTAGTTAGTACCCATAACTTATCAGACACTTTAACAAGTGTTAAACCCTGAATGGTTTGAATTGCTTGTGGTTGGTAATAATGAAAGCCCAATAGCTTACGATTACCCGAGTTATCCATAACCGGTTGATAACCAGTAACATGAGCAAGTGCCGGTGCTAAAGACGTTACATGATGATGTCCCTGTAATGGTAGATACACTCTAGGATCTGCAGGTGTTTGATTATGTTGTCTCATAGCTAAGAGAGCTGTGGTAAAATGAATGACAAAAGATAAAAAAATACCATATTTTTTCATAGCTCTCCAAAGTATATTTTCAAATTATTAAATTTATAGTAATTAATTATAAACTATTTAAAAAATAAAACAAATTAAGTAATGTTTTTATTGCAAAAAGTAGGTTTTAATATAAGCTGGCATAAGCTAGTTTCTTTCAACGGGTAAGCTTGCTATTGTTTTAAAGTATTTTGGCTAATAGTTTTAAGAGACTAAGCTTGGTAGCTGATGAATAATAATAACTCTTGCACCTAAAATTTTTTCAATTTTATACCTGTGAAGCCCTATTCCAGTGCCAATAAGTGCAACCAGAGGTCTAGGAATTTTACGTAAAGCTTTCTAAGTATTTTTAACGTTAACTGAAAACCAAGAACTCACTTAACTCTATTTTTATTAATTATATTGACAAATATGGGCAAAAATAGCTATTATTAAATTTATAATAGTTCAAATTAATAATATAAATTGGGAGAATAGAATGAAAAGACATTTATTTATAGTATTACTAAGTATAAGTAGCCAAGTGTTTAGTATGTATAGTAAAAATTGGTGGGACCCTATAGATAACGAAGTACACAGTAGTTCTGGCAGAGCTCATGCTAATAAGCCAGAAAATAGAGCGCTATGGGATGAGATATTAAAAATATTAAACAATCCTACAGTCACTGATTTTAGTAAGTTAGAGAAGATATTAGATGAGTCTGGTGCAGATATTAATGCAAGAGACTGGCTGGGACATTTTACGCCTATTCTTTTTGCAGTCGGAGAAAATAATGAGCCTTTGACAAAGTTTCTTCTAAAAAGAAAACCTCAGCTTAACACTGTAGACTTCAAGTTTACCTATACACCGTTGCATTGGGCCATCATAAAAGATAATAAAAATATTGTTAAAATGCTCTTAAAAGCAGGAGCAGATGTTAATTTACCTAGTAGTGCTGGAAAAACAGCATTAGAAGTTGCCCAAAAGGAAAACAACCCTGAGATTATTAACATGATACAAGAATATATGGAATACGCTCAAAATAAGCCTCAAATTAAACAAGATACAGAAAAGTATGTAATGGATGTACTTGGTTATGCTGGTTCAGGTGAAGGTCAAGCAATGCCAGAATTACCGTTAGATGTAAAAAACATTATTCTTGGCTACACAATAACTGGGTGATATATAACTATTATTTAAGAGGCCTTGCAAGGCCTCTTATTTTAATATTTGTTTCAAAGAGAACAGATCTTCATATACACTGGCATTAGTTGTTTGTCGCGCGTGGCGTTAGTTTGCCATTGTTTTAGAGCTTCTAGTCCAATTGTTTTAAGAGATACTAAATGGAGCATAGGGTCAACAAAAGTCGCCCTATTATCTAACGCTTTTTGAATGTCTGCTTTATAAAGTTCAGATCCGTTACCAACAAACATAAAATTGCCTGGTTGCTGTTTAAATCTTTCTAAGAGCACAGTGATTTTATCGTAGCCTGTAGCTATTTCTTGAGCTTGATCTCGTATACCGTAATAAACCTCTTGGCAAAAGGCATTAAGTAATACCACAAGAGTTGTGTTTGTATAGCAGGGCGCTAATTCATGTAAAAACGCTTGTAGGCCATCTACGCCAATAAGCGGTATATGTGTTGCAAAAGCCAGGCCATTGACCGAGGCTAATGCAACACGTAACGTGGTAAATGGTGCAGGCCCTTGATGGGCCGCTATAAATCGTAAGTCGGTAAAGGCAACTGCATGTTTATGTAATAAATCCTGCATGAGGTATAAAAAGTCTTTGCTTACTTTTTTGCTGTCCTGGGTAACTGAATCTATAAGCTCAGTATCGTTAAAAAGTCCAAGTTGTACATCTGAGTAGCGTGTATGGACAGCGAGAAAAAAGGGCATTGTACCTCAATTGTTTTTATTATTACATTTTTGTTGCTGATAAAAAATACTAAAAGCATCGAATTCGATGGTCTTTTCTTTTTTAGTTATAATTTTACCACAATTTAGACATTTCCACCCATCGAAGTTTAAAAAATGATCAAAAAAGGATTGTAATACCATCAACCCCGAACATTTAGTGCACTTCATTGCCGCTCCTCTCCCTTTTTTAAAGTGGCATACGAAACCTGCTCTAAGGGAATCTAAAGTATTGCTACCTTCTTTGTCAAGTAGTATTTTTGACTACTTGTTCATATGCAGGTAGGAGAGGTACGAATCCAAAATAAAAGCAGCTGCAACAGAATGGGATTTAATTTTATCTTCTTTGGTTTTACGTGATCCTATAACTTGAGCACGCTTACTACTTAACCGTTCATCCCAGAGCACAAATTGTGTATCGGCGAATTTGGTTTCTAACAATTCTTTGTAAGCAACAACTTTTTTGGTTTGATCGCTTTCGCCACCGCTCATTGTTTTTGGGTATCCTATAACAATAATACCTATTGTCTCTTTCTGTAAAGTAGTACTTAAAAACTGTTCAAGTTCAGCAGCAGTTACTGTAGTATAGGGCTTAGGAAAAATGCGAGAACTATCAGAAAGGGCTACACCTACCCATTGGTCGCCTAAATCTAAGGCCATTATTTTGCTCATAGCTTTTTCTTTCTTAGCTTTATTTTTGTATGTTTTCTTTAAGTATAGTTTTTTTATAGAATTTTGTTGCAATCTCTTTATGCTGTTAACAGTCTAAGGTAAAGTTCTAGATAAACATAAGAGAAAAAGCATGAAAAACATCCAAAAGCAATTAGTGGTTTTGGCTTTACTTGTAGTGCCCTCAAGCCCTAGTATGAGCATGTATTCACATAAAAACGGTACTACACAAACTACTCATTTTATTATACCAAGTGTAAAGCCAAAGTTAAGAGCTCTTATGCATAATCAATGGTATACACAGATAGAGACTGAAGATGAAAACGTACGGTCATTCGAACGCAGTATACCTTTAGGTTTAGATACGGAAGTTATTCAAGTTTCTTTTGATACTAAAGGCAAGTTGCTTAATTGTTCTATAGAGTATCGAACACCAGATTTTAAAAACAATGAAAGTAAAGTTGCATGGAAAATTACAAAAAATTCTGTTAAAAAAAGCTTTAAATGTCACTGTGCTAAACCCGCTTTCTTTGTCATGGCTTTAGTCTGTTTGTGTTATGCTTTATGTAAAGGTCCTTTTTATACTCAAGAACCTTTAGCATAAAAATTTTTAGAATAACTTTGAATTCATGACCAATTTAGTATAGACTCATACTGAAAACCTTACAGTACCATGCACTGCCAGAAGGTATGCCATGCATAAAAAGTCTTTTTATAGTATCTCTCAAAGTAATTCTCATACTTTTGCTTTTCCTGCACGAACGTGCTGTTGTAGCACCACTTCTTGTGTTACTTGTTGGGCGTAACGCCCATTTTCGACACACTTTACTTTTTGTTATAGATTGTTTTTAGAAATTATTAGTTTATTTACTACTTTAGGAATATTCGTATGGAGAAGACCAACGATATAAAAGTATTGCGCCATTCGGCTGCGCATCTACTTGCACATGCTCTTATAGAACTTTTTCCCGATACGCAACTTACTCTCGGTCCTGCTACTGAAGAAGGCTTTTTTTACGATGTGCTTCCTGCGCGTAACTTTAAAGAAGATGATTTAGTGCTTATCGAAGAGCGTATGCGCCAGATAGTTGCCCGCAACTTGCCGCTTGAGCATGCTGACGTTTCAAAGCATAGTGCGCGAGAACTTTATAAAAATAACCCCTTTAAACTTGAGCTCATTGATAATATACCTGGTGATACGGTAGGTCTAGCAGTTCAAGGAGATTTTAAAGATCTGTGTCGTGGTGGCCATGTGGCCTCAACAGGGGATATACAGCATTTTAAACTGCTTGGCATTTCGGGCTCTTACTGGCGCGCAGATAAAAAAAATCAGGCGTTACAGCGTATACATGGTACTGCATTTTTCACTCAAAAAGACCTTGAAGATGCTGACCTTCGTCGTGAAGAATTGCTTAAATACGATCACAGAAAGATCGGCAAGCAACTTGATATGTTTTCTTTTCATGAAGAAGGTGTCGGGTTTCCGTTTTTTCACCCTAAAGGCAAGCTTGTTATTAATACTCTTATAACGTATATGCGTAAGTTGCATGTTGAGTATAATTACCAAGAAGTATCAACTCCTACTATGCTTAGCGATGAGTTGTGGCGTCGTTCAGGCCATTATGCTCATTACAAAGAAAATATGTATTTTACTTGCGTAGATGATCAAAGTTACGCTATTAAGCCTATGAACTGCCCTGGTTCTATTTTAATTTACCGTAATAGACCACGTTCTTATCGAGAGCTGCCTCTTAAGCTTGCTGAATTTGGGCATGTCCATAGACATGAGCTTTCAGGAGTGCTCCATGGATTACTACGTGTACGTGCGTTTACTCAAGATGACGCTCACATTTATTGTACTCTCGATCAAATAGAGCAAGAAATAAAATCTATTATGGATATAGCTTTTAGAGTGCTTAAAAAGTGTGAATTTACTGATATTAAGCTTGCTATATCTACTAAACCCGAAAAAGCTATTGGTAGCGAAGAAACCTGGCAAAAAGCAACTGATTCACTTAAAAATGCATTAGACTCTCTTGGCCATGTATACACTATAGCTGAAGGTGATGGAGCTTTTTATGGGCCTAAAATTGAGATTATGATCAAAGATTCTATGGGACGTCAGTGGACGTGTGGTACAGCGCAAGTTGACTTTTTCCAATCAGAAAATTTTGATTTAAGCTATGTAAGTTCTGCAGGCGTGCATGAGCGACCAGTTATTATTCATCAGGCTATTTATGGATCGTTAGAGCGCTTTTTTGCTATTTTACTTGAGCATTATAAAGGGCATTTACCGTTTTGGGTTGCACCAGTGCAAGCACGCGTTTTGACTATTACTGACGCTCAAAAACCTTACGCAGAAGAGATAGTTGCTAAACTTAAAGAGCATGGTTTACGTGTTGAAATGGATAAATCATCCGATCCTATTTCAGCTAAAATTAAAGATGCACAGATTGACAAAATACCCTGGATGTTGGTATTAGGTCAAAAAGAGGTTACACAAAATACGGTAACGTTGCGACTTAATGATGGCACTCAGCAATTTGGCGTACAACTTGATGACTTGATAATTAAAGCACAATTGCTTAATGCTTTGTAAGAGTGCTTTAATAGTTATTTTTATTTTATTTATTTTTATTTAAGGATACGAATATGACTACTTTTATAGAGAGTCTTTCTTACGGGGTAAAAGCAACAAACGATTTCGTATGGGGCTGGCCGTTAATTATATTTTTTATTGCTATAGGACTTATTGCAACATTTGCTTTAGACTTTGTGCAATTTAGGTACTTTTTTAAAGCATGGCGCCTAGTTCTTGCTCCTCAAGAGCAGGTTAAGGCCGAGTCTGCTGACATGAACCCTTTTCAAGCTTTTGTAAATGCTTTAAGTACCAGTATCGGTAATGGTAGTTTGGCGGGTATGGCAACTGCAGTACACGAAGGTGGCCCTGGGGCTGCTTTTTGGATCTTTGTGTTAGGGTTTTTTGAGTTACCTATTAGATTTAGTGAAGTATATCTAAGTAATGCGTTTGAAGGTGGTGGCAGCTCTATAGTTACTGGTGGTCCTATGCTGTATCTTAAAAAGGTACCAGGCAGAGCTTTATTGCCAGCATTTTACGCATTTTTTTGTTTGATGCTTAGCTTTGTAAGCGGTAATATTATACAATCGAACTCAGTAAGTAACGGGCTACAATCTATACTACCTGTTAATAGCTATATTATTGCAGCAGTTATTTGTGCTTTTGTTGCTTATGTTGTGCTTGGTGGTGCTGCACGTATTGTTAAAATATCTGAAGCTATAGTACCTATAAAAGTAGGACTCTTTTTCGTTTCAGCTCTTTTGCTTTTAGGCTATCATTGGGCAGGCTTAGGCCATGCTTTAATGGTTATTATTCAAAGTGCTTTTACCCCCCAAGCTGTTAAAGGCGCGCTTATCGGTACAACGCTTCAATCGGCACTGCGTTTTGGTATATCTCGTTCTTTAAATGCCTCTGAAGTTGGCCTTGGTACCGCTGCAGTGTTTTTTGGCTCAACAGGCAGCAAGAACCCAGTAGAGAATGGTATTATGTCTATGGTTTCAGCTTTTATAAGTAATTACTTGGTCTGCTTTGTGCTTGCCTTGCTCATAGTAGTTACTGGTGTGTGGACTCATCAAGATGTGACAAGCATAGCATTAACAACTGAAGCTTTTGGTACATTGTATGGTTCGTTTGCTGGTTGGTTGGTTACTGCGCTTTCAGTAATTTTTGGTATTGGCGTGTTGGTAGCTTATGCCTATATTGGGCGTGAATGTTGGAGCTACTTAACCGGTGGCAGATTTTTACTTGCATATTCACTCGTATATTGTGCTTTAGCTTTTGTGGGTTCTCTTGCTAAGGTGCAGCTTGTATGGGACGCAGTAGATATTGTTAACGCTGGTCTTATGCTAATTAATTTATACGCTATAGCTGTTTTAATGCCTAAAATACGACAAGCAGTTCTGACCTATAAAAAAGGTAAAGCGGCTTAAAATATACTCAAACAACTACCTAAATTGATTAAGCTCCCAGAAATGGGAGCTTTTTTATTTTGCGTGAACAAACAGATAGTAGTGTGAATTAGGGTTGGTTAACTGCATGTTTAAACTTATTTAAACTTACTTATATATTATTAATATGATTAGGTTGGCAATAATTAGAGAAGCAGCAAATATTTTAGATGTGGCTACATCGACTTTACAATCAGTTTTTATTACTTTAGCATATTATTAGGTCTAAAGCCTGATCAAAAAACTGAGCTGATAATCTTAAACAGAGTATACAAAAAATATAATGAAACAAGTTACTGTTGCAGTTAAGTTGCGCTTGCATCCTAATTTGCTAGCTATATCATGCCTTGATGATCAATCACGTAAATGTAACTCTTTGTATAATAAAGTACTAGAAAGAGCAAACCAGCTTAAAGATCAGTTTAAAAAAACAGGTGATCTTGAAAGTAGTAAAATACTGTATAGTCCCCGAGGACTAAGAAATCTAGTTCCTGGTATAAAAGAAGAATACCCTTACCTTAAAAGTGTCTACTCAGCCCCTCTTAAAAATACAGCTTTACGTGTTACTGATGCTATTAAAGCATATCAACAATCTCGCAAAGGCAAGCGTGCTGGTGCTAAAACAGGATGGCCTGGTTTTAGATCCTGGTCATCATCATGGTTTTCTTTGCTTTATGATGAGCCAACTAAAGGTTATCGATTTGAAGGAAATAATCTTGTGCTCTCACTTGGTACAGGAATTGAGAAAAAGCGCCATTCTCTTATGGTACCCATTAGTGATATACATGCTCTTGAAGGTAAAGAAATTCGTAACTTGCGTATTGTAAAAGAGTCAGGGGTTTTTAGTGCAGTAGTAACGGTAATACGTTCACTACCAGAGACAAAACCCATTAAAAAAATACTTGCTTTAGATCCTAATCATAAAAATTTTGCTTATGGTGTTGATAATGAAGGTAAAGCTGTAGAAATTGCCGCACCATTTTGGTTGAAAGCATTTGATGTGCGATTAGATGAATTAAAATCAAAGTTGGATCGCTGCAAAAAGAAATCATACCTTGTACCTGTGGTTGATATTCAAGGAGCTATTGTCAAACAGCGATGGCAACCATCGCGCCGTTATGCTAAAATAGCTGCTGTGTATGCTAAAACCCTTACAAAACGACGAGAACTTACTAAGTTGTTTTGTTATAGACTTGCTAGCTATTTTTACAAACACTACGATTTAGTAGCTGTTGGAGACTATACACCACGCGGTAACGGCATAACAACGCCCATGAGAAGAGCAATGAACAATCGCTCGCTTATTGGTCGGTTTAAAGAAGTTCTTTCTTGGGTAGCACTTAAATCAGGCAAGTCCTATCATGAGTTTGCCGAAAAAGGGACTACAAGAACTTGCCATGCTTGTGACTTTATTGTGCCCAATGGCCTTGCACCCCATATACGTCAATGGACGTGTCCATCATGCTCAGCACACCACATTCGTGATGAAAATGCTGCATGCAATGGACTAAGAAAGACCCTGCGGGACCTTTCACTAAAAAGCAAAGAGTTATCTTTGCCAGTGCCCAGCTCGGGCCATGTTCTTATACAAGAACGTTGGGCTTGGAGAGTTCTATCTAGTGGTGCTTTATGCATTGCGGGGATACAATAGCACTCTATGTGCATCTTCAAGAAATTAAAACTGAGTGCGTGATAGCATCAGATCAAAAGTTACCTATAAATACGTTTAAGTAACTTTTGAAGAGCGGCTGTTGCAGTTTGTTATTATATTGGTAAAGTGAAATTAAGTGAGGTTTATTTTATCTTATAATTCTAAATGGAGTGACTCTATGAAATTCTTAAAATTAGCGGCTTTGAGCCTACTTACTATTTCTTGTGTATCTACACAGGCTTTTCAATTATTTGCGTCAAAAGAAGATAAAGCTTTTGTTAAAGCAGTAAGACAAGGTAACGTTGAAACTTTTGAGCGTCTTTATACAACTGTAAGCCAAAAAGCATGTGATAAAGCAATTAAAATTGCTGCACGTCACCGCAATATGGATCTTTTTTACAAGATTAAGCCTCGTGCAAGCCAAAAAGGTTTTGCAAGCGCTGTACGTTCATTAGAGCGTCGTGGTTTAGCTCATACCCATAATCACACAATGGCTATTTTTACTCGATAATCTCAAGATTGTTTAGGATGGGCGGTTTTATCCGCCCATTTTTGTTTGTAAAACTTACCAGTCGCGCTATACTCAAAATACTAAGCATAGTAAAAGTTACGTATTAAAAGTTTCGTCTTTAGCATAGGTTGAAAAACTACATATATTATGAGTACTATTACCATTCCTTCACTTTATCCAGTTACCTGTCACACTGACCATGTTGGTCCCGGATCAACCTTTGTTGTTATACAAGGTATGAAAGAAGACGGCAGTGTGTATATTCCTCGTGCTTTAGAAAGAGGTGCTACGCGTATTGTTATTCAAGAAAACGTTGAGTTGTCACTTGAATTGCAAGAATTATTAGAAAAAAAGCATGCAGAGCTTATAAAAGTGGCTGATACTCGTAAAGCACTCGCTCTTTTAAGTGCTCAAGCGCTTAATTACCCAGCGCGATCATTGCGTATTATAGCCATTACGGGTACTAAAGGTAAATCAACTACAGCGTTTCTCGTTGAGCATTTACTTAAAACGGCTGGCTACAAAACCGCTCTGCTTACCACAGTGAAAAATAAGATTTTGGACGTTGAATTTAAAACTGAGCTTACCACTCAACAGCCTGATTATTTACATATGTTTTTTTCAGTATGTAAGCAACAACATATAGACTATGTAGTAATGGAGGTTGCAGCACAAGCCCTTACCCTTTCACGCGTAGCTGGCCTTTCGTTTGATGCTCTTCTGTTTACTAATTTTAGTGCAGAACATGCAGAATTTTATAAAAAAATAGACGATTATTTTGATGCTAAAGCTGCTCTTTGCAATTACTTAAAGGCAGGTGCTCCTGCAATACTTAATGCTGATGATACGCGTATCTGGCACTTAGGGAGTCAATTAGGAAGAGTTATTTCTTTTGGCTTAGGCCAATGGGCAGATGTCACTGCTTTAGTGCAGGCAAATAACTTACAGGGCATTGAGGCTCAAATAGTTACGCCTACAGAAAAATTTCCAGTTACCGTTCCTGCATTAGTGGGTACTTTTAACGTATATAATATTCTAGCTGCTGTTGGTTTAGTTCAAGCCCTAGGTGTAGCAATTAACTCAATACAGCAAGGCTTACTTTCTTTTAAAGGTGTACCTGGTAGATTAGAACGCTTTGTTTTAAGAAATGGGGCAAAGGCGTTTATTGATTTTGCTCATAATCCTTCATCGTATGAAGCAGTGCTTTCAACATTAAGGCCTTTAAGTCCTCATTTGATAGTAGTATGTGGTGCTGGTGGTGATAGAGATGCCACTAAAAGGCCACTTATGGGCCGTATAGCTGCCCAGTTTGCTGATGTTGTTATGGTAACTTCCGATAATCCACGATCAGAAGATCCTCAAGAGATCATAAATCAAGTAGTAGCAGGTATTGCCGCTCGTGATTTGCCTAAGGTACATAAAGAGATTGATCGTGAGATTGCTATTAAAAAGGCGTACGGCCTTTCTCATGCTGATAGTATGCTCGTATTACTTGGTAAAGGACCGGACGAATATCAGATTATTAAAGGGGTAAAACATCCTTTTAGTGAGTCCGCACTCCTTAAATCACTGCAAAAAGATGCAGCTATTACAACGATTAATCTTTTTTAACAGCGATTTGGTAGTTGAAATTAGACAAACCTGCAAAAAAAAGTAATATAATAAGTTACAAGCCAAGCGCTTAGAAAAAAATTAGCTCTAATGCTAAGATACGTGTCAACCCTCATATTACTAACACCAACTTTTCATGTGGAGACGGTATGATTACCATTCCTTCTTTTCTTACCGCTATAGTGGTCTCGTGTGGGGCTGGCTTTGCGGTACTCTTTTTTTTACTCTATAAAATTCGTCAACTGCGTGTTGATAATGAGCGTGCAGCAGAAATTGCTCATGCTATTAAAACAGGCGCATTTACGTTTTTATTTGAAGAGTATAAGGTTATTAGCTTTGTAGTTGTGCCTTTGGCAGCGCTCATTGCTTTTAAGACAACGCCTTTGGCAGCTATCTGCTTTTTATCAGGATCCATGCTTTCGTTGCTTGCTGGTCTTATTGGTATGTCGGCAGCTACTGATGCTAACGTACGTACTACTATTGCAGCAAAAGATCACGGTGAACGTGCAGCTTTTATGGTAGCCTTTTTTGGCGGCGGCGTAATGGGCTTTGCTGTTGCAAGTTTTGGTATTCTAGGTCTAGGCTTATTGCTTTATCTTTTTGGTAATGCAGCTGACTTTGTGTTTTTACTTTCTTGCTTTGGCTTTGGCGCTTCACTTGTTGCCTTCTTTGCGCGTGTTGGTGGCGGTATTTATACCAAATCAGCAGACGTTGGTGCAGATTTAGTGGGTAAGCTTGAAGCAGGTATTCCTGAGGATGATCCACGTAATCCAGCAGTTATTGCTGATAACGTAGGTGATTGCGTTGGTGATACTGCAGGTATGGGAGCTGATATTTATGAGTCATACGTAGGCGCTATGATTGGTGCTATGGTTCTTGCAATAAATAAGTATCCAGGTGCTTTTGAGTATGTTAGTTTACCTATTATGCTTTCAGTGCTTGGTCTAGCTGGTTCGTTAGTTGGACTACTTGCTAATACTATAATACGTGCTGAACCTGCTGCTATGCTTCGTAATGCTACGTATATTGCTATAACTTCATTTGGTGTTTTTGCTTTCTTTTATATGAGATGGCTTGGCATTGGTGGCCAATTTGTCCCTGGAGATTTAATATGGTCAGTGCTTGTCGGTTGTCTTGCAGGTATTGTCATTGGTGCTATAACTGAATATTATACAGGCGGTGCTCCAGTAAGAAGACTTGCTGAAATCTCTCGTTCAGGCGCAGCTACTAATTTGATTTACGGTCTTTCTGTTGGTATGGAGTCAACAGCACTTCCAGTAATTATTCTTGCTTTTGGTGTATTTATATCGTATGTGTTTGGTGGCGGTCTTTTTGGTGTTGCTCTGTCAGCAGTTTCTATGCTTGCAACAGTGGGTATAGTAATGACCGTTGATGGCTATGGTCCTATAGCTGATAATGCTGGCGGTATAGCAGAAATGGCCGGCTTTGGTTCTTCTGTGCGTACTATTACTGATAAGCTTGATGCACTTGGCAATACTACTGCTGCTATAGGTAAAGGCGTAGCTATCGGATCGGCATTACTTGCTGCTCTTGGTATGTTTGCAGCTTATGGTGAAGAAGCAGGTATTCAAGTACTTGATATTATGCAAATTGAAGTCTTGGTAGGCTTATTTATTGGTGGTGTGCTTCCGTTTGTTATTTCAGCGTTAACTATGCGTTCTGTAGGATCAGCTGCTTTAAAAATGGTGATGGAAGTTCGTCGTCAATTTAAAGAAATTCCAGGTCTTTTAGAAGGTACGGCTAAACCGGATTATAAACGTTGTATTGCTATTAGTACACAAGCGGCATTGCATGAAATGTTGCTTCCTGGTTTAATTACCGTTGCTGTTCCTGTAATTGTATTTTATAGCAGACTAGGCAAATATGGTCTTGGTGGTGTATTAGTGGGTGCTACTCTTTCTGGTGTACTGCTTGCTCTTATGATGGCTAATGGCGGTGGAGCTTGGGATAATGCTAAAAAATATATCGAAGCAGGTAATTTGGGCGGTAAAGGCTCAGATGCTCATAGAGCAGCCGTTGTTGGTGATACGGTAGGAGATCCATTTAAGGACACTTCTGGTCCAGCACTTAATATTTTAATTAAACTTATGTCTGTTATAGCTTTACTTCTTGTATCAATGAGTAAGTAATACAATAACAGTTGGAAAATTGTATAAGCAAGAGAACTTTCTATCAGAAAATTCTCTTGCTTATATTTTTATCTCTCTACAGGGTGCCTGACACGGGTACCCTTTTTTTATGCTCTTTTTTGATTTTATTATAGATATTTTAATAAACAAGCTTTTTAGACTTGTATTGACTTGTATTGATAAAATAAATTAAAATTAATAATAGAAATATTTATATACTTTTATTATTTTAATTATTAGGAGATGTTATGAAGAAAAATCTACTTTTTTTAAGTTTTTTAAGTGTGGCCTTACTTGCTCAGATTAATTGTATGAATATAAATCTTGGTGCTACAGCCAAAAGTGCCCCAGTTGATGAATCAGCTGAAATTAAGGCTCCAAGTTTAAAACTTGATAAGACACCTGAAGCTCAAGAAGCTTTTGATAACGTTGAAAAAACACGCGCTGAGTTTTTAACAGTGATAAAAGCGCCTCGTTCTCAAACTAATTCTCAAGAAAACAGAAGAGAGAACTATAAAGCAGCTCAGAATAAGCTTCAAAAAGCCCTTAAGATTTATTAAGGCATATAAAAAAACAACAAATACCAGTAGCTCGATAAAAATATACAGTACCGATTATTTTAATTTAGGAGACACGATGAACAAAAAAATACTATTTACCATAAGCGCTTTAGGTTTTATGGGTCTTTGTAAAGCTGATGCTCGCTATATAAATACAACACCTTATCCTATACAAATTACAGCTACTTATACAGGATCATCAGGAGCCTTTAAAAGTGAAAAGGGTGCTCAGCAACTTGAGCCAGGTGAGAGTAAGCTTTTTAGAACGGGTGGTGATGTTATGACGTCAGTAAAGCTTGCAGTAGATTATTATGGAAATGGTACTTTTACTCCTGTTGAGACTAAAAAACCGTCATCCATTTTAGGCCTTAATTTTGGCTGGTGGGCACCACAATTAGTTGAAGCACATGCAGAGTATACAAAAGACGGATCAGTAAATGTTGTTTTAGATGTTCAGGCTGCTAGAAATATTTTACAAAACTAAAAAGTGCTCTCTCTTTAGTTTGTAACAATTACTGTAATGAAAGGTTTTTAATGAAAAAAAATATTCTTTTTTGTATGCTTATAGTTGCTAGCTTTATAGCCTGCACTCTACAAGCTACAAAAATTAACTTGATTGGTATAGGTAATTATTTTCAAGCTTTAAGTACTAATGCAGGGGCAGAGATGCCGGTAGTAACTATTGCTAAAGATCCAAATCAAATGGGCGTTCCTGTACCGGCAGTTCCGTTTCAGGGAGGTCTCTCTGTTAAAAACTTAGAACTTCCTGTGTATGTTAATGTTAAATATACTGACAAACCCCTTTATAAAATTACTTTGCAAGAAGAAGTAACCAATAAGCTTCCTTGCAGTCAATCGGCAACTGCTACAACAGTAGGTGCTACTGTTTCTCCAGGACAGGCTAACACGCAAAGAATATGTGTTCCTTTATCTGTAGGTGGTCTACCGACAAGTGTTACTCCTATTAAGTCAGGCGACTTTAACAATGTAGCTCTTTTACTTGGTCCTCTTACGACTGCTCAAGCAAAGGCTTCTGATCCAACAGGGGCAACTTCATTGCCTTTCAGTTTTGGTTTAATGGCTTGGACTTCGCTTAATGATATATGGAAAAATTCAAAGTTAAGTCAAACGCCTGATGGCAAAGCGATTAAATTTTCAAAGCCATTACGCGTATATCAAGGCTTTGCAGCTTTAGGGGGCGGTCCTATACCACGACAATACTTTAGTTCTATAGCACATATCTATAACGATAGTCCAAATACATTAGTAATTTCGCGCGATGCAGGTAAAGAGCCATTAAATATTTTTGATGTCACTCAAATTATTCCCCCTTACAGTATATTTCCTTATGCACTGCTTTGGATTCCTAAGGTTGCCAATGAAGCTCAACTTGCCTTACCACGCCACAGTGGTATTAGAATAGTAGCCTTAGTTAAAGGTGAAACGGCACAAGCACCAGATAGTATAGATCAATCAGAAATTGAAGATACAGACTCAAGTGACACTTCCACAGATTCATCAATTGACTATTTTGCAGATTACGACCAGTTAGCAAGTCAAGTTACTTCTCAAATAACGCCTAATGCAGGTAATTTGTTAGGTATAACTGATTGGACAACGCAAATTAAAAGCTCTTACAAAGACTTTAAACCTTCTAAGAATGTTAACTATTACTCTATTGCTACAACTGAAGATGAAAAAGCAACTTTTGTACAAAAATGTCCTTGGGGAAACAAAGTCTGTAAAACAGTAAGCGCTCTTACAACACCACTAGCGTATACTAAAACAGGTATACCAACGTTTTATAGCTTAGTGATCAAAGGTAACGAAAATACTCCGCTTACCACTTCTTTATACCCAATAACTTTAGAATCACCTAAATAAGGAAATACGTATGAACATAAAATTATTAGTGAGTGTGCTGAGTGTTTTTGGAAGTTTAGTGGTAGCTGCTGACAATAGAAAACCACTTGTGGTATCTTTTGTTACTGCTAAAACGGGCAACCAATACTCTGTAGTGCAAACCACTATTTATAAAGATGCAAACAAAGCAGATGGTGCGCCACCTATTGTTACTCGCGCTCAGCTTGGTATAGTAGGGGGTAAAACCCAACAATCAAAGCCATTAAATGCTCCGCTTGAAATACCTACAGCACCAGTAACTCTTAAAACTTATGGAGCTACGGCAATCTTAAACAAAGTCGGTACAGTAGTAAGTTCTGTAGGTGTTTCTTCCGCTCAGCCTGAGGTTGCTGCGGTAGGTACAGCTATCTCAGCTGCTTCTGTTATTGCTGACTATGCTGTTACTATTGCTGAAGACAAGTTAAGTGAAATGTACGGCAATCAGCAAATTAAAATTAATCTTTTAGAGATATTACCCATAGGCTTATATACTATCGATACAGAAACAAATAAAGTTAATGTTACCGATGAGTTTATAGCTTATATGCCTAAATACCAAAAAGCATTAAGTGATTATTTAGAAGCTTTTTCAAAATATCGTCAATATGAAATTGAATATACTAAAAGGTTTAGAGTTCGACAAGCAGAAGATCCTTCAGGGAACATTAGTCCCGATCTCTGGAAGAAATTGATTGCTATAGACACGCAAGTAGGCAAACCATTACTTGAAGATAAAAATAAAAAAGAAGTAGCATTTTCAAACATGAAGTCACCTTACCGCATTGCTGTTGTAATGAGTCCAAGCAACTCAGATAACAGATGTACTAGTGGCAGTGGTGCATTTGAATTTGATATAATTTATTATCTTGGTGCTCAGCAGACAAACCAAATTGCTGTTAAGTACTGTGTTCCTAGCGCTTCTAGCAATCAATTTATCTCAGTTGAAGTGGTTAAAAACGATATTCAACCAACACCCGGTACCTCACCTAGCGGTTACCAGCACTTCTTGCCAGGTGGTATAAGAATAAAAGCTGAATCACCACTTAATATAAGCTTCGCGCAAGCAACAGGTTCTGATCAAGGAAACTTAGCTGCAAGTCAAACAGAGGTATTTAACTGGTTTACTAAAATGCTTACTAATCAAAATGGCAATAACATAGCTCAATTTATGCTTCCTTTTGATTTATTTACGTTGCGTAAGCAAGTGCAAGAAGAGTATGATCAAAAACAAGATGCAAAAACCAAACAAATACTTGATAGTATAGATAAACTTACGCCGCAAATTCAATCGACAATAGGAGCATTTGATGCAGCGAAAAAAGCTCAAGCAGAAAAGCTCTTAGGAGATACAACTAAGACTGCTGATGAAACCACAGAGTCATCCAAAGAAGCTGCAGCTACAGAAGCTACAGCACAAGCTACTGGAGCACGACCTCCTGCAGAAACAACAAGTGTGTTAACAGATGTGGCAAAGAAACTAGGTACCGATACTGTAACTACCTTAGTAAAATCAGCAACCGATGCTATAACTAAGCAGCTTGCAGGTACTGATAAAGATAAACCTCAAACTGCACCAGCAGCATAATTATGAGTGGGGCACCCTATGAAAAGTGCCCCCTGAGACCAACTGGAGAGTACTAGGTTTGATGAAATTAAAATACATAAAACTATTGACTTTAAAACTCTAAATGTTTTATGATAACTAAAATATAGTAGTATCTATTATTAACTTTAAAAAGGAGAGCGTTATGGCACGTCAAGATAGAGACAGAGATTTTACAACAGATAATGACGTAAACGGTACTTTATACACATCAGACAGATCTGATAAAAGTACCAGAGATTATCGTGATACACGTGAAAACCGTGCAACAGCAGCTGAAACAAGAAACCTTATGCAAGATCTTGCATGGTTTATACCTTTAGCTCTAGCAGCAGTAGCTGGTTATTATTTATACCAAAACTACTATGCTACACCTGTTACACCAGTAGCAACTACCAACACAGCAACTGTTGATAGAGCAGCTACACCTGATAGAACAGCTACACCTGCAGCGGCAGCTGACAGAACAGCTACACCTGCTACAGCAGTTTAAAACTGGTATTTAAAAGTATTAAAAAAAGGGAAGCTTACGAGCTTCCCTTTTTTGCATGTCTATTTCTAAAATAATTTAGTTCTAAAATAATTTAGAAAATAATATTACGAGCGACGTAGTGCTGAAGTTTTAACAACTACAGGTCTTTGAGCCACTTTTATAGTTTTAGATTGTACTTGTTTTTGTGGTGCTTGTGCCATACGAGTACGACGTGCCTGTGGTTGCACAGCTTCTGCTTGGCGAGTTACCGGAGCTTGCTGACGAACACGGCGTTGTGGTAAACGAGCTTCTTGAGTTGCTGTAGTTCTATCAAGCATTTTTTGAAGTTCTGGCTGACTTAAACTGCCACGACTACGCTCTTCTCTTACTTCTTTGCCATTTTTATACACAACGGTTGTTGGATATGCTTGGATGCCAAGTTTTTTAACCAGAGGTTTAAGTGAAGGGTCTTTATCAAGATTTGCTTTTGCAAAACCTGCTTTATAGCCATTCTTGCGCGCTACTTCTTCAAATGCAGGCTGCATGTTTTGGCATGCGGTGCACCAGTCAGCGTAGTATACAACAACACAACAATCGTTGTTTTTAACAAATCTTTCATGATGAGACAAGTTGTCAAGTTCTTTATAAGACTTGGCAGACTCTCTAGGAGCAGCTTCTAAAACTGTTGCTGTCAACATAAGTAACGATGCAGCAATAAATGAACGGTTTAAAGTGATCATAACAATCCCTTTCAATAATAAGTAAAAATACGTTTACGCTTGTTACTTTACCACGACAGGGTGGGGTAAAGTCAAGTATACCTAATAATTTCAGGAGCATTGTTAGATTGTATTATACTTTGGATTAATAACAGTGATTTCAACTTATAATACTAATCTAACTGAATTTATCAAAAACCGCAAATGGGTCCTAACTGCTAGGGTGCATTGGCTGTATAATGGTAAGTTTAAAAAACAATCCCTATATCCTTTACTTTGTTATATCATTGTATATACTTAGTTATGTTAATATATATACAATGATAATATGATTGGGAGAAAAAGATGCTTAAAAAACTAGTTAAATATGGCAATAGTAACGCTATTATTTTAGATAAAGCTATTTTAGAGCTATTAGAAATAGCTGAAGGATCGTTGCTTAAGATCAAGACTGATGGTAAATCACTTATTATTACACTTGCTGCTGAATCTTCAGCAGAGACGATAAATCAACTACCTGCTCAAGATGATAATCAAATAGCACAGGCTAAAGATGTTAGCGCTATTGTGGCAAAATATGCTTCTGTCACGGAAAAATTAGGTGAGCTTTCGTGCAGCGAGGAATATAAGCGTAAGCTAGAATCGCTCGTTGAAGATTATAAAAATAATACAAGCTCACCTGAATATGCTCACGCTCTAGCTGAACTAACGTATAGCTATGTTCCTGAAGCTCGCAGAATGGATAGCGAGTTACTAGCTACAGAGCTCTATTATAAGTCTTAATTTTAGTTATATTTTCTATAAAAAGGCTCTGGATTGCATTCAGAGCCTTTTTATGTTTTGCTATCATAAACTAGTAATTTTAAGTTCTATGCTGTGCTCTTTTGCGTACTGGCTTTTTAGCTACAACTCTTTTTCTAACTGGTTTTGCAGGAGCTTTTTTAAGAGCGGCCGCTATTTTTTTAGTTATAGTTTTGGGTGCAGATGCTAGTGGGGTACCAAGTAAGCTGGTAAGCCGTGCATTAAATTGCTCTTTGGTTTTAAGGCCTACTTCTTTGTAGCACAGAGTTGGTATTCCTTGAATGCCAAACATATCAACTGGATCTTTCAGGTGCTCTTTAGTGACATCAATTGCTATAAATTCAGCTTTTCCTTTGTAATTTTGAGCGCCAGCTTCAAAGAGAGGTTTCATGCTGTTACAAGCACCACACCAAGGAGCATAAAACAGAAGAACCGTAGGTTTATTTGAATTTATAGCCTGTTGAAACTCATTAAGAGAATTGATCTCTTTGTAAGCTTTAGGCTGATTAACCTGAGTGGGTTTAGAGACAACCTTTTTAGCTTGTGGTTTACCCGCAGGTAAAACAGTTATGTATGGTAACAAACTTAATGCAAGTGTGCAAAGCACCGTTTTTTTTAAGACCATATGCTAGATCCCCCTCATAATTATAAACATGATACCTCTCTAAAGCATAGTCATAGTTAGTAGGGCTACGTCAAGAATAATTTTGCTTGGCTATTTCGCCTACATAAGCTCAAGTTGAGTATCTAGAGAGAGCATGCAATTATATGTTTGAAGATACGTGGCATTAGGACAGCTTATGGACAAGCACCTTGTTCAAAACAATCACAGCGTCGCTTTATTGCTCAACTATTATTTTTTGATTTATTGCATACTATAAACTATTTTTTATCTTAGATCGGTAAAAAATTAAGAGTTTGGTTTCTTTTAAAAAAAGTATAAATTTAATTGATTATAGGCAAGTAACCTGCTACATTAAAAACACTTGTTAATAAGCATGTTATTTTCTTATTGAAACTATAAGTAAAAAAATAAAAGATTAAAAAAGAGGGTTAATAATTTTAAGTTAAGACAGTGTGCAGTATAACGGTAGATAACTAATTTGCCAAGAGGCAATGTATGATGTACAAGGTGTGGTATGAATAACGAACAGAAAAGCGAGCGCGGTGATCATATGCAAAGTATGCGTAATACAGGGCTCTACTCAGTTACCAAGCGTAATGGTAAGCTTATGCCACTAGATCATGCTAAACTACGTCTAACGTTAGAGCGTGTTAGTAAAGGTTATACTGCATTATCAGTTGACGCTATTATAAAAGAGCTAGAAAAAAACATATTTGATGGTATTACAACACAAGACTTAGAAAAAACCTTGTTGTTATCAACGGTAGTATTTATCGAGCGCGATCCAGGATACGACGCTGTAGCAGCACGTCTCTTGCTACAGAAGTTACTTAAAGAAGTGTGTGGTAAATCAGTAGAAGACGTGGATCTTTCTCATGTCTATCAAGATGCTTTTATTAAAGGTATTACTCTGGGTGTGCAACGTTCTCTATTTGATGCACGTATGTTAGATTTTGACCTTGAACTTTTAGCACAAAATCTTGTTACTGAGCGAGATGAGCTTTTTGGTTACATGGGTCTTCAAACTCTTTATGAGCGGTATTTTGCTAAATATAATGGCTTACGCTTTGAGCTGCCTCAAACGTTTTGGATGCGTATTGCTATGGGGCTTGCTTTACAAGAACAAGATAAAAACGGTAAAGCTTTAGAGTTTTACGCAATATTATCAACTATGCGCTATACGCCATCTACTCCCACGCTTTTTCATGCAGGATTTCCTGTAGCACAATTAAGCTCTTGTTTTTTAACGACAGTAAACGACGATCTCGGGCACATCTTTAAGTGTATTGGTGACAACGCACAACTTGCCAAATGGGCTGGAGGTCTTGGCGGCGATTGGACAAACGTGCGTGCTACTGGTTCTTATATAAAAAGTATTAAAGCTACCAGTCAAGGCGTCATTCCTTTTTTAAAGATTGCTAATGATGTAGTTGTTGCTATTACACGTAGCGGTATACGCCGTGGTGGTACGTGTGTCTACTTAGAAACATGGCATCTTGATATAGAAGAGTTTTTAGATTTACGTCGTAATACCGGTGACGAACGTCGTCGTACTCATGATATGAACACTGCTCATTGGATACCAGATTTGTTTATGAAGCGTGTTTTAGAAGATAAAGAGTGGACATTATTCTCTCCTGAAGAGGTGCCTGACTTACATGATTTATACGGCAAAAAGTTTGAAGATGCTTATTGCGCTTATGAAGAAAAAGCACGTCTAGGCAAACTCAATCAGCATAAAAGTGTACCAGCTAAACAGCTTTGGCGTAAAATGCTTACACGTTTGTTTGAAACAGGTCATCCTTGGATAACATTTAAAGATCCTTGTAATGTGCGTTCGCCACAGGACCATGTAGGCGTAGTGCATAGCTCTAACTTATGTACCGAGATTACTCTTAACACATCACAAGAAGAAACAGCGGTATGCAATCTTGGTTCTCTTAACATTGGACGCCATATAGCTCATGGCCAATTAGACAACCCGTTACTTGAAGCTACAATCAAATCTGCTATTCGTATGCTTGATAACGTTATAGATCTTACGTTTTATTCAACCACAGAAGCACGTAACTCTAACTTAA
Source organism: Candidatus Dependentiae bacterium (assembly GCA_013821315.1). Taxonomy (NCBI): domain Bacteria; species Candidatus Babelota bacterium. The sequence goes on from JACDHA010000005.1 coordinate 55,999, forward strand.
AGCATCGACCTATAGGTTTAGGCCTCATGGGCTTTCAAGATGCTTTATTTAAACTTGATATACCTTTTATAGCATCCGAAGCATTAGAATTTGCCGATAAGCTTATGGAGACTATTTCTTATAATGCTATACAAGCATCAGCGCTGCTTGCTCAAGAGCGAGGTGCCTATGCAAGTTTTAAAGGTTCTAAATGGGATCGTGGTATTTTCCCTCTAGATACGGTAGATATGCTTCAGTCAGAGCGTGGTAGTGCCATAGAAGTGTCTCGTGCAGCTACTCTTGATTGGGATAGTCTTAAAGCATTTGTGCAAAAACAGGGCATGAGAAACTCAAACGTTATGGCTATAGCCCCAACGGCTACAATATCAACTATTACTGGTTGTTATCCGTGCATAGAGCCGATATACGAAAATATTTACGTTAAATCAAATGTAAGCGGCGAGTTTACTATTGTTAACAAGTATTTGGTTGAAGATCTTAAAAAGCATAATCTATGGAATAAGAATATGCTTGATCAGCTTAAATACCATGATGGTGATTTAGCTCTTATTAGCCAGATACCTCAAGAAATTAAGCGTAAGTATCAAACCTGTTTTGAGATTGATCCTGTTTGGCTGATTAAGTTAACTGCAGCTCGTGCTAAGTGGATAGATCAAAGTCAATCCCATAACGTTTTTATTAAAGGTGTATCAGGCTCTAAATTGCATGAAGTCTATGTAGCTGCATGGAAAATGGGTCTTAAAACTACCTATTATCTACGCACTTTGGGGGCAACGCAGATTGAAAAATCTACGCTTGATGCCAAAGAGTTTGGTTTTACCCAAATGCGCCAATATACAAGTGTATCTAAAGCATGTGGCCTTGATGCACCACCAGATTGTGAATCATGCCAATAATTAAAATTTAACGTATAAGAAAGATATACTATGGTACGACTCAAAAGACTTCTTAATAATGCCACCATGGATCCTAACAAGATTTTGCCTATGACTTATATGTTTGCTCGTCAAATGTATAAAGCGGGTATAGCAAATAATTGGACGCCTGAAGAAATTCCCATGCAACAAGATGTAGAGCAATGGAAATCAGCAACAGCATTAACACCAGCAGAAAAACGGTTAATACTCTGGAATCTTGGGTTTTTTGCTACAGCTGAATCACTAACAGCCAATAACATAGTGCTTGCAGTATATCGTCATATCACTAACCCTGAATGTCGTCAGTATTTGTTGCGTCAAGCATTTGAAGAGTCAATTCATACTGATACTTTTATTTATTGCTGTGATACTCTTGGTCTTGATCCAGAAGAAATATATTCAATGTACGAGACTATACCTTCCATAAAAGAAAAAGATGACTTTGTAGTGCAATTAACAGCATCGATTTTTGATCCTAATTTTACTACTGAAGGCACTGATAATATTCGTGCTTTTATTCATGACCTTATTGGTTACTATGTTATTATGGAAGGCATATTTTTCTATGCTGGTTTTGCCATGATACTTGCTCTCAAGCGTCAAAATAAAATGGTCGGGATAGGGCAACAATTTGAATATATCATGCGTGATGAAAGCGTTCATTTAGCTTTTGGCTGTGAACTTATTAATACCGTGCTTTCAGAACATCCAGAAATATGGACCCCGGAGTTTCAACAAGAAGTAGTAACACTTATCAAACATGCAGTAATGCTTGAACAACGTTACGCCTATGACGCATGTCCAGACGGTATACTCGGCATTAATGCACAGCAATTTTGTGATTATGTAGAATATATTGCCGATCGACGACTTGAGCGTCTTGGACTTCCTAAAGTATACTTTAAAGAAAATCCCTTATTATGGCTTTCTGAGTCAACCGATCTGCGCAAAGAAACCAACTTCTTTGAACGTAGGCCCACAGAATACCAAATGGGCGGATCTCTTGAATGGGATTAATTAACAAATATAACAAGTAACATTAAAGGGGCGCACCCCTTTAGATCCCCAGATAATAAAAGAGGCCGCATTACTATGCGGCCTCTTTTTTACCAATTACTTATTAACAGGTTAATAAGTTTTATGCTTTAGTATTCTGAGCTTGAGTACGAGCTGCTGGAGCTTGACGACGTACCATGCGGCCTTCAGATTTACCTGATGGATAAGTAACACTCGTACGAGCATGTTCAGCTTTTAATTTACCTAATTCATCACTGTTTTGGGTAAGTTCTTTTTCAAGTTCAGAAATACGAGCACCTAAGTTGTTGGGCGCTTGTGTATTTGCTGCTTTAGTTTTACCTGATGGGTAAGTTACGCTTGCACGAGCATGCTCAGTTTTTAATTTACCTAATTCATTAAGAAGTCTCATGTGCTCTTGTTCAAGTTCAGAAATACGAGCACCTGCATTACGTGGCCCCTCAGAACGTACAGCAGCTATCTTTTGTTTAAGGCTACGAGTTCCGTACTCAACTTTTTCTTGACGGTTTGCATCTAGAGCACACAGTGAGGAAGTTGCTAATGCCAACATGCTTAAGCTTAATAATATTTTCATACAATCTCCTTTTAATAGATATACAGTAAAACTATCTATTTACATTTCTGGCATAATTCATATAGTTTTGTAAAGCTTTTTGAAAAAAATATAAAAGGGTACCATACTATATAAGTTTTTATAAAAGTATTAAGTGTTTTATAAATTACTCGTTAAGTTTGTCGAATCTGCCTCAAGGCTTGAAAAACCTTCTTCTACGCTTGGATCTGCATCATCAATATAATCATCACTAGAAACTATCTCTTGCTCTGCGGCTATATCAGATATATCGCTATTAGGCTTATCTCCATTGCCTGCTTCTTCATCTAGAATGTCATCTTGGCTTTCTGCAAAATTGGCTGGCTCTTGTTGAGTCGGGCATACAGGACAAATACATGCCGGACACGCTGGGCATGCTAGTGCAGGAGAAGCAATTGGCGTAGCTTTTGGTGCTTGCTCAGTAGGGATATTTGTAGTTTGTGCAGGGGTTGAGATTGTAGTGTCTAGAGGAGTTAGAGCTGGTTGAACAGGTTGTTCTTGAGGCTGTTCTACTTGAGTACTCGTAGGTACAGCAGTAGTAACCGTAGTTGTAGTAGTTGTTGCTGTTGGTGCTGCCGCTAATGTTTCAGCACTAGCTCCCGGTTGTAGAACAGTTGAAGTAGGCTCGACTGGTGCCATAGGCAAGGGCGTACTTGTAGGGGGTGTAGCTGAAGCAGTTGGCGCAGTAGCTGTAGTTGGCACTACAACAGGAACTGCTACTGGTGTAGTTATTTGAGCAACTGGTTGGCTAGGAGCTTGTGTGGCCGGACTAGAAGCTACGCTTGGAGCTGGTGCTGCAAAAGAACTAGGCATAGGTGTGCTAGCTGTACTTTGAGTGCCGTTCGCCGTATTTGCTGTAGCTCCGGAACTTGTCATAGGTTTAAGCGACCCATGAAGTGAGCTTAAACCTACTACTATATATAATAGTTTATTTTTCATACATAACCTTTTTTAGTGCTCTATTAGTAAAAGGGGGAGATTTTTCTCCCCCTTTTACTAATAGAGCTTTTGTAAATACTTTTTCTTATTTAAGCTTTGCTTGTTGAGCGTGCTCTTGCTGATTTATTAGCTATTGATCTGCATTCTTGACCCCTACAGCGATGAGGAGCTAGGCCACCAAGACGTCCTGCACGTGCATGAGCCTTTGATTTGCCAGCATTGCCATTACTGGTTGTTGAAGAAGCAGATTTGCTTGTACCAGCAGATCTAGCGCTCGTTGTGTTTGCAGATTTGCGACGTGATGCTGTTGTTCCGCGGCTGCCTGAATTGGTTTCATTATCGTAACCAAACAAATTAGAAACTGTGTTTTTAGCTTTTTGAGCTACTGAAGAACCGCCTCGTGAATTAGCAGATTTGGCTCTTGAAGAAGTTGAGCGGCTGCCAGCTGTGCTTGCAGATTTACGACGTGATGCTGTTGTTCCACGGTTGCTGGAATTGGTATCGTTATCGTAACCAAATAAGTTTGAAGCTGCTTTTTTAGCTTTTTGAGCTACTGAAGAACTGCCTCGTGAGTTAGCAGATTTTGTAGTAGCTTTACCGCGAGTTGTAGCCGCTTTGCTTGTTGAGCCTGCTTTTTTAGCAGCTGTTGAACGAGCAGTTGTTTTGCTGCCAGCTTTAGCGCGTGAAGTTGTGCCACGTGTTGATGAACTACGATTATCGTTGTCATGAGTTCCAAACAAGTGTGAAAGACTTGCTAAAATGCCTTCGTTGTCATGATTATTTGAACGTGAAGAACCGCTTCTCTTTGATGCAGTAGCTTTTGTACGGCCTCTTGAACCACGGTTATATTCTTCGTCGCTTTGAAATAAGTGTGAAATTTTAGCTAATAAACCTTCGTTGTCATGATTGGTAGATTTATTTGATCTGCTGCTTGTGCTTCTTGCAGCGCGATTAGCATTGCTACTTTTTACATTAGCATTAGAGCCTGTGTATGGGTCATTATATGCTCTATTAGCTGAGTTTTTGCTTTTGCTTGCAGTTGAGCCAGCCGTTTTATTAGCTGAAGTTGAACGAGCTGAAGAAGCTGATTTAGTTTTGTTTGTTTTATTAGTAGCTGCAGTTGAGCCTGTTAAAGAAGCAGCTGCTTTATTACCACTTACTTTATTAGCTGAATTAGTGCGTAATGAAGTTGCTGCTGTTTTTGTTTGTTGGCCTTTTCCTGATTGCAAGGTTGCTTTATTAGCTGAATTTGAGCGAGCTGAAGAACTTGCAGCTTTATTGGTTGAGTTTGATTTTGCTGAAGCATTTGCAGCTTTAGTGCCATTTGATTTTGACGTAGTTTTATTTGAGCGTAAGCCTGAAATGTTTGCATTAGCTTTATTAGCTGATGAGCGTGATTTTGAGCTCGCGCTTTTTGTTGATTTTGTTACCATAGTATTCCTTTTTGTAAGTTTTTTAGAATCACTTTCATTACATATACAAATAATACAAATTTAGATGCCCACTAGCATAAGAGCTCTATGCTAGTGGATTTTTTAATTTATCGGTTTTTGCTGCTTGATGAACCTTCGCTGCACTCACTGCCGCGACACTCATGAGAAGCTTCTCCGCCTTTATGACTTGCTTCTTGACGGTTTACAGATCCGCTTTGGTTGCTTGATGATTGGCCAGCGCTAGCTTGGTTACGTGACTCTTGGTTTTGTGAGCCTTGACCAGCTTGTTTGCTTGATTCTTGTGAACCTTGGTTATGGCTAGCTTGGGTTTGTGATTTTTGATTTTGTGAGTTCTGTGAACCTTGACCAGCTTGGTTACGTGACTCTTGGTTTTGTGAACCCTGACCAGCTTGTTTGCTTGATTCTTGTGAACCTTGATTATGGCTAGCTTGGGTTTGTGATTTTTGATTTTGTGAGTTTTGTGACCCTTGGCCAGCTTGATTTTGGTTGTTTTTGTTGTTTGAATTTGCCATTGTGGCTCCTTTTTTTATGGTTAAATACTATTATTTGTTTCTACCAGCTGCTTCTAGAGCAGCTTCTTCTTGTAATTCTTTTTGAGTATGACGCGTACGTTTTTGTACCGTACCGTTATTTTGTCCATAGGTGCCTCGTTGTCTTGAAGGTCTCTTTTTGCCGCCAGGTATACTAGTGGTTAGACCTTCATGATAACTATCGTTAGCTCGATTATCACTTGCTGCTTTTGCCATACTATCTCCTATTACTCTAAGTCTTCTATATCATGACTTACATAATCTTCAGGTCCTTCAATTGACCGTTCAGTGATCGTCGTATCATCTATGCTTTCACTTAGTGATGGATACGTATCTTCAGGGCCTTGCCAACTACGAAGCGCTTTAGGTAGCAGAGCCAATGAGTTATCATAAAAGTTTGTTTTATCATTTGATAAAGATAAATTTTCCATGTATCTCCTTAGTTACTTTTCCTAAAGCGCGTCTTAATTACAATTAATTGCCAGAATTACTCTTTGATCCTGAACCCATTGAGCCAGTTGACCCCGAACCTGACTTCATACCAGAAGCGTTGTCTGAAGAACTAGCACCACGGCTGCCGGTTGAGCTATCAGAACCCATTGAGCCTGTTGCATTCTTGCTGGTTGAGCTATCAGAACCCATTGAACCTGTTGTATTCTTGCTGTTTGAAGAACCTTGGTTGCTTGAGCCGCTACCTTGACGGTTAGCATTTGAGTTTCCTGTTGAGTGTGAACCATATGATCCAGTTGATGAACTGTCTGATTGACGGTTAGAATCTGAACCTGTTTGGTTTTGAGCTTTGTTGCTGTTTGTGTTTTTGTTGTCGTTTGCCATTGTATCTCCTTAGTGTTTGTTTAGTATTGGTTATATTCAATTAATGTTCTTTAGTTAAAATTTAACACTGGCTGTATAACTATTGTCTCTGTCTTTTTCACCTTGAGAGCCATAAGCTCCTGTGATGCCGGTTTCCGTCTGCGGGTTATACACACCACCATTGTTATAGTAAGAGCTTCTCTCGCGATCATAATCGTAAGGTTGCTCTTTTGTTTGATCTTTTTTCTGTTTGTTCTTTTTTTCTGTTGCCATTATAAGCTCCTTTTAGGTATCATCTGCACAAACGGTGACTGTGTATACTCTTGTTAGCCTTTAAACATATCTATTTCAAATTTGAGCTCTCTTTTTCTCAGGCTCTATTTTATAATAGAAAATAATTTACATCAAAGTCAAGGATTTTTCTGTTCTATTTTAAAAATTACTACGTGGATTGCTCAATTATATGGTTTATAGCACGTGTAATAGTATCTTTTTTACTTTGAATAAAAGTCTGTTTTTCGGGTATAGATGCATTGTTAGTGTCAAGTTCATCACCATGAAATATAAGGTCTTGATCGACTACTTCAAATGCTGTATCAAATTTATTTTGTAAGTTAGCAAGATTGCTACGATATTCTAAGTCTCGTTCGTTGGCCATTTGTGAGCGACGTTCCGATCTAAGGGTATCAGTACTATTTTTAAGTAATGACTCAAGTGCGCGTATATGATCAGTAGATTTATTACGTAAATTACGGACGTAATCATAGTAACCCATTTTTATGGCAATATCGTTAGTAGTCGCTTGAGCTTGCACTTGTATTACAACCAAGCAAACCAGAAAAGTAATGAGATAGTAGTGGATATTCTTTTTAAAAGGCATACTATTTCTTTCTATTTATTATGTCTATTTTTAATTTTAATAATATCAATTAAGTAATTGACATTTCAATAGTTATTAAAAAAAATTATAAAAATAGAATAAAAAGGAACAGGGTGAAATAGCGTGGGTAATTAATAATTATCTTGCTGGTGATAGAGTATCTCTATGTATGAAGGTCCTAACTTTACAAGCATAAAAAGAGCAGGTATATACCTGCTCTTTCTTAGTATTAAAAATTACTAAATTTAAAGTTATGAGAGTTACATATGGAAGTAGTGACGTGCTTTGTTTTTTAACTCAGTACCCGTTTTAATGCCAACAATACGACCCTGTTCTTTGCCATGAGCATAATAAACAAAAGTAGGTACGGATTGAACATGAGCTTTATTGGCTACTGAACCAAATTTGTCTATGTCTACTTCTATACACTGTACTTTGCCGGTAAGTTCTTGTGCTACTTTACTAAAAATAGGCTTCATGCGTTTGCAAGGGCCACATTCGTTCATAAAGAATTTAACAAGAGTAAATTTTGCCGTAGAGTGTACTAATTGATCAAATGCTGCTTCAGGGGTTAAGCTGTGCAGTAATTCTTGTAATGGTGCTACTGCTTCTTGGCAAACAATATAAGCTGAACTTAAAACTAATGCCAAGGTAAAAGTTTTCTTTAAAAAATTAGTTATCATGGTGTTCCTTTAGTCTGTGTAGTTTTGGCTGTTTTTATACTCTTTTTGGTAGTTACAGCTTGAGGATCTTCTACGGTCTCTTTTGGTTTTGCTACGCGCGTTCTAGGTTTTTTTACTTTTTCTGGTTTGATGGTGCATGCGTTTGGTTTAAATTGAAAAGGATAAAAAACTGAAGTAAACAATGAGCTAAACCAAGCTGCAAAGTTTTTTAGTCTGTTTTTTTGTAGCATAATTGACGATCTCCCTAGATAAAGCTCTTTTAGTTACTTTAGAATTTTATTTTTTCTACGTCAAGATAACACTAAAACTCTTTTTCATATGTATATTTTTTCTGATTAATAGTAATCTTTACGGTGCAGTAGCTGCTCAACTTCATAAAAAAGGGCTTTTGTACTATGAAATCATTCTTATTTGATTATGTTGATACTTGCTTGGTTCCTCAAAAAACAATACAAGAGATAAGCGCACAATTATATGCTTATAGTCAAGAAGTAAAACAAGTGCTCACAACTAATCCACGTTACTCAACAGAGTATGCTGTGTTTGATTTGCCTTATGATGCTGAGTTGCTCTCTAGAGTTGAAAAACTTGCCACTAACATACAGCAGTTACAGCCAAAAATGGTTATTGTAATAGGTATTGGGGGCTCAAACTTAGGTACTGCAGCTGTATATCAAGCTCTCTATGGTACCTATTATAATGAACTTACTACTAATACTAAGCTTTATTGCGCTGACACTATTGATAATAGATTGTTAGAAAGCTTGTTACACCTTACGGAACGCGAGTTGCAGCAAAACAATACAGTAATACTCGTACTAGTAACCAAGTCAGGTAATACCACTGAAACGCTTGTTAATGGTGCTTTTTTTATTGAGCTCCTTAAAAAATATAAACCCCATAAGTATCAAGAATATATGGTGGTTATAACCGATTATGATTCACCTC